>JAFQRK010000039.1 GCA_017410075.1 Oscillospiraceae bacterium
CATAGCTAAACGCCAAATTTTTGTATGCATCCATAGTCGTTTCCTTAAAAAACATCCCGGGCAACGCCCGGGATGTCCGTTTAAATCCAAATTAGCGCTTGAAGATGCTGAAGATCTCTTCGATGTCGCCAATGTTGCCGGCAGCTGCCTTTTCGCCTGCGGTAGCGGTCTCTGCCTTAGCAGTGTCGCGCTTCTGCTCGAAACCGGTAGCGATAACGGTAACGCGCATCTCATCTTCGAACTCATCGGTGTAGGTAGCGCCGAAGATAATGTTAGCCTCGGGATTTGCATTCTCCTGAACGATACCGGCTGCGGTCTCAACATCATCCAGAGTCAGCTCAGCAGAGCCGGTCACATTGACCAGACCGCCGGTAGCACCGTTGATGGAGGTCTCCAGCAGGGGGCTGTTGATGGCGGCCAGAGCAGCCTGCTCAGCCTTCTCACGGCCGGAAGCAGTACCAACGCCCATATGTGCGCGGCCAGCATCCTTCATAACTGCGGAAACGTCAGCGAAGTCCAGGTTGATGATAACGCGATCGGAGTAACCAACCAGACCGGAGATGGAAGTCACAGCCTGCTTCAGCACATCGTCAGCAATGCCGAATGCATTGGCGAAGGTAATCTTCTGATCGGTAACATACTTCAGACGATCGTTGGGGATGATGACCAGGGAGTCAACCTTCTCAGCCAGCTCAGTAATACCGGCCTCAGCCTGACGCATACGGTTTGCACCCTCGAACTTGAAGGGCTTGGTAACGACGCCGACGGTCAGAATGCCAGCCTCGTGGGCCATATCGGCAACAATGGGAGCTGCGCCGGTGCCGGTGCCGCCGCCCATACCGGCGGTGATGAATACCATATCGGTGTTCTCCAGGACCTTAGCGATCTGTGCGCGGCTTTCCTCGGCGGACTTTTTGCCGATTTCGGGCTTGGAGCCTGCGCCCATACCGCCGGTGAGCTTCTCACCGATCTGGAGCTTATTCTTGCAGTTGGACTTGTTCAGATCCTGCTTATCAGTGTTGATAACGATAAAGTCAACGCCCTCTACACCTGCATCAATCATACGGTTGATAACATTGTTGCCGGCGCCGCCAACACCAATTACCTTGATCTTAACTACGCGTTCCTGAAACATTTCAGACATTATGCTCTCCTCCTATGTATGGTTCGCGGTTGGATGCCCAGACCGCTTGAAATTACAATGGTACCCCTATATTCTATCGTGAAAAATGGAATTGGTCAATATCAAATTTTGATTATTTTCTGTTTTTCGTCAAGTTTTTTCACAAATTTATACATTTATGTGAATTCATTGAACACAATATTGGCCGGATCCCGAATATCCAGGATTCCTTCGTCGTATATAACGCTTGCTAAAGAGTACTTGACAAGCTCAATTTTTTTGCCGAGATCCTCTGTGGTGCCCAGCAAAATCTGATACTGATTGCCGTACCATAGCTGAATGTCCATCAAATAATTCACATCAATGCTGGACATTTTGCCAATAATCCTGTGCTTTTCCAAAAAGCCTGCAATGCTGATCACGGCATTGAGCCGCTCCTCAGCGGTAACGGTTACAGGAATGGGATTTCCGTTTTCATCCGTAGACGGCGTGGGATCCTGCCAGGCGATGGCCTGCTCCCCTACCTTGGGGCTTTGCAGCTGGACGCCCAGCACCTTTGTATGGGGGATGTTGTCTGCATCAGCCACCTGCTCCACGATCTTACCGGCAGCGCTCATCAGCCACCAGCTTCCATCTGAAGCCTTCAGCGCGTAGGTGACATCCACCTCTTCAATCTCAATCTTTACCGTATTGGGCAGTTTTATTCCGATTCGGGCAGACTTTACATACGGAAGTGCGGCAATGATCTTGCCTGCTGCTTTTGTTCTGCCGAAGGTAAGTAAATGATCTCCGATCTTGATGCCGGAGGCTTCATGGATCTGCTGCACCGTATACTTATCAAAGCCGGAGATCTCCACAACTTCCACCTTGAAGAACACGGAAAGCCCCAGCACCACCGCCAGCACCACCGCAACCACCGTTATCAGGTGCAGCGCCAGCCGGCTTCTGTTGAAAGGCTTGGGCGCCAAATACACCACATCCGCAGACAGATGTACCGTTTTCCCGGTATTCCCGGTGCCGTCCTTTGGGGTCGACTGCCGCTTCTTTGCCGCAGCAGCAGATTTTGTGGGTTTCCTTGCCGCGGTTTTCCCGGCAGGCGGTCTTTTCTTTTGTTTCGTATCCATAGCGTTCCCCTTTTGGTCAGCTCTTGTGTGTCAGTTCTTCCAAAATATCGCAGATCCGGTCAGCGGAGTCCAGGATCACATCGCTGTGCAGCGCCATGGTCATCCGCTCCCGGCGTTTCTGATCAGCCAAAAGCGTCTTAACCGTACCGTACAGCGACTGCGCGGTGCAATCTTTTTCCAGAAACAGCTCTGCACCGCCCCGATCCACAAGAACTCTGGCGTTCTTCTCCTGATGGTTATCGGTCACATTGGGCGACGGGATCAGAATGGCAGGTGTGCCGGATGCAGCGATCTCATTGCAGCTGGAGGCGCCTGCACGGCTGATGATCAGATCTGCCGCTGCCATCACTGTAGGCATATTGTAAATATACTCCCTTAGATCCAGTCTGGGACAGTTTTCTACAAAAATGCCGCTTTCTCTGATCTTCTCCGGCATCCACTCCCAGCCAAATTTGCCGGTGGCGTGGATGTGTCTGAAAGGAAAATCATCAGCTTTCTCCAGGCAGAGCATTTCCGCTACTGTTTCATTCATCTTTCTGGCGCCCAGGCTGCCAAAGGCGGAAACGACCACCAATTCATCGCCGATGCACAGCTCCCTGCGAGCCTCTGCCTTGTCTTTGTAAACAAATTCCCGGCGGATGGGCATACCCACGGTCTCCACCTTTTCCGGATGCTTGTAGTGCTTGGCGCTCTCCGGGAAGCAGATCAGCATCCGGGAGACCTTATCCGCCAGCATCCGGGTGGTCAGGCCGGGCATTGCATTGCTTTCGTGGACGCAGGTGGGGATCTTCATCTGCGTTCCTGCCTTCAGTGCAGGATAGCAGGCGTAGCCGCCGGTACCGATGATGGCATCCGCGCCAAATTCCCGGATTATCTTTTTGCATTCTTTTACTGCCTTTACCGTCTGGGCCACAGCCTTGATATTCTTCTTTACAGCACCCAGATTCTTGCCGCGGCTCATACCGCTGACCGAAAGGCACTTCAGCTCAAAGCCTGCTTCGGGAACCAGCTGTTCCTCCATATGACCCTTTGCGCCGATGAAAAGGATCCTTGCATCGGGATGACGCTCACGCAAACTATTGGCAACTGCGATGGCAGGGTTAATATGACCGCCAGTGCCGCCGCAGGTAAATATCACATTCATAAGGAAACCTCCTGTTTCTTTGTCTGATTTCGCTGGCGAGAGATGCTGAGAATAACGCCCATTTCTCCCAAATTTACTGCCAGCGCTGTGCCGCCATAGGAGAAAAACGGCAGCGCGATTCCCGTAGAGGGGAGCAAATTGGTCACAACACCTAAATTCAGGACCGTCTGCACTGCTATCAGGGTGATCAGCCCCGCCGCCAGAACGGTGGAAAACCTGTCTGATGCGTGCAGCGCGATCCAATATCCCCGCAAAATCAGCGCGCTGAACAGCGCAATGATCAAAATGGCGCCAAACAGCCCCAATTCCTCGCAGATAATCGCAAAAATGTAGTCATTGTACTGAAATGGCAGATACAGATATTTCTGTCTGGATTTGCCGAATCCAAGGCCGAATAAACCGCCGGAGCCGATGGCATACAGCGATTGCAGGATCTGATAACCGGTATCCCCCGGATCCTGCTCCGGGTGCAGCCAGGCCGTGACCCGGTCACCAGCATAGCCCATAAAAGAAATATACACCAAAACGAAGGCGGCTGCAATACCTGCGCCGCCAAGCAGCCATTTTTTCTGCGTACCGGCAACGAACATCATCACAACTGCCACAGCACCCATCAGCATAATGGCTGAAAGATGCTTTTCCAACGCCAACGGCACCAGAATGCCCATCAGCGCGGCACTGAAGCCTAAAACGCCGTAGCGGAATTTTTCCGTTTGCGTGCCGAATTTCCGGGTAAGCCGTGCAAACAGAACGATCATAGAAAATTTGGCGATCTCCGACGGCTGAAACTGAATACCGCCGATATTGATCCAGCGGGTGGCACCGTTGACGGATTGCCCCATCACCAGCACCGAAAGCAGCAGCAAAATGCTGACGCCGTAAATCGGCCAGGCGTATTGAAACCAAAAGTTAGCCGGAATACGGCTGAAGAAAAACATACAGACCAACCCAAGTCCGGCACAAACCGCCTGCTTCTGCAGGTATTTGGTAGAGATGGTATAGCCGGTATCGTACTGACTTTGTGCAGAGCTGGCGCTATAGAGCATAATCAACCCCACGCTCAGCAGCAGCAAAAGCAGAATCAGGAACGGGATGTCCACACTTTCGCCGGCACGAAGCCGCCGGCGGTCCTCTTTGGCATACAGAATTTTATCTGCAGCCATACAGGTCTCCTTTCAGAGGATTAATTCACAGCAAAGCCCTGAATGCCCAGCCAGGCGATCAGGCACATCACAATGCTAACAGCTGTAAAGATAAGAACGATCTTGACTTCCTTCCAGCCGCACATTTCAAAATGGTGGTGGATCGGAGACATTTTAAACAGCCGCTTGCCGTGGGTCAGCTTAAAATAGCCCACCTGCAGGATAACGGACAGAGTCTCCATCAGGTAAACAAAGCCTACCAGCAGCAGGATCAGCGGCATATTCAGCGCAAAGGCCAATGCACATACCGCACCGCCCAAAAACAACGATCCGGTATCGCCCATAAATACCTTGGCAGGATACCAGTTGTAGAACAGATATGCGATCAGTGCGCCCACCAGAGCCGCAGGCATCAGCGCCAGATCCAGTTTGTTCTGGGCAATAGCCGCAGCTGTAAAGAACACCATAACAGGCACGGTAACGCTGCCGCACAGGCCGTCCACGCCATCGGTCAGATTTACCGCATTGACGCAGCCCACCATAATGAACATAGAAATGAAGATATACAGCATCAGATGCATTTTGATGGTGATATCCGTAAAGGGGATCTGCAATTCCGGCACCAGCGTGCCCTGACGGTACAGCGCATACAGGAAAATGGCGGAAACAGCCATCTGCAGCAGCATTTTCTGAATAGCGGTCAGGCCCAGATTGCGCTTGAATTTGACCTTGGTGAAGTCATCCAGGAAGCCCACAAGGCCAAAGCACAACGCCAGCGCCAGAACATAGAAAACAGAGTAATCCTTCATCACGGGAATGGCGATCAGAAGGCAGATGATCAGCGCAAAAATGAACATCAGACCGCCCATCATAGGCGTGCCGGCCTTGTTGTTGTGCCAGGTAGGGCCAACCTCCCGAATAGATTGTCCGGCCTTCAGTGCCCGCAGCACCGGCAGGAGCAAATAGCCGATCAGCGCACTCAGCGCGCAGGCGATGGCCGCCGTAACGATGATTGTAGTCATTGCTTAATCCTCCGCTTATGTATCTTCCTTCAAAAATCCGTCCAGAGCCAGCTCCATATGCATGCCGTGGCTGCCCTTAAACAGCAGCACATCGCCGGGCTTTGCCAGCCGCTTCAGCGTGTCCACCAGCCGGTCTCTGTCCGTAAATGCCATAGCCTTGCTTTCCTTCATTCCGCCGGTCAGCGCGCCGCTGATAACGCGGTCGCTGTTGGGGCCGTAGGCCAGCACAAGCTCTGCGTTTTCTGCCGCGATCCTGCCGACACGGTAATGCTCCGCCTGGGTACAGACACCCAGCTCCAGCATATCGCCCAGCACAGCAACCCGGCGGCCGGGCTTCTTGCCCAAGACCCGCAATGCCGCTGCCATAGATTCCGGACCGGCATTATAGCAGTCCTTGATGATAGTATAGCCCTTCACGCTGAGAATTTCCTGCCGGCCGGCCAAATTGTGAAAGAACGCCAGACGCTCCCGTATCTGAGCCGGGCTGATGCCCATGGAAAGGCCAACGCAAATTGCCGCAAGTGCATCGGGCACATAGTGCTCGCCCTCGATGGGCAGAGAAATCGGCAAAGTCTCACCGTCCCATTGGACAGTAAAGTTCATTTCATCCTGCTTCTGCGCAACATCCAATGCCCGTACCTTGCAGTTGGGATTGCGGACACCGAAATAAGTCACATTCAGCGCAGATTTTTTATGAACATTGATCAGCAGCGCATCATCGCCGTTGAGGATCACCTGACCGTCGGGCTTCATGCCCTCCAGAATCTCCAGCTTTGCCTTCAGGATGCCCTCCTGAGAGCCCAGATGCTCGATGTGCATCGTACCGATATTGATGATCACCGCCACATCCGGCAGCGCAATGGACGCCAGATACGCGATCTCGCGAAAATGGTTCATACCCATTTCCAGCACTGCAACCTCGGTATCTTCCGGCATAGAAAGCACCGCCATAGGCATACCGATGTCATTATTGTGGTTGACGGGGGTCTTCCCTACCCGGTATGTGCCGCTGAGCACGCAGGCGATCATTTCCTTTGTGGTGCTTTTACCCACAGAGCCGGTAACGCCCACGACCTTCATACCGATGCGCCTGCGCTCACCCCGGGCAATATCGCCCAGCGCGATCCGGGTATCCTCCACCACGATAGCAGGATAATCGCCGTCGCAATGGGTGCAAAGCACGGCTGCTGCGCCGTTTTCCAACGCCTTGGGGATAAAATCGTGGCCGTCCCGTTCGCCCTTCAGGGCAATGAACAGCTGTCCCGGCCGGAGCTTACGGGTATCGTTATTGGCACCCAGGAATGTAACCTCGGCATATTTGGGGTCTACATAGCCGCCGCACCAGTCGGCAGCCTGCTGTAATGTGATGCGTCCCATATTATTTCCTCATTTCTGCCAGGTGATCAGCCACCACTTCCCGCTCATCCAAATGATGCTTAACACCGTTTATCTCCTGGTAAGTTTCGTGGCCCTTGCCTGCCAGTACAATCATATCATCTTTTTGGGCAATGTCCATAGCATATGCAATGGCTTTTTTGCGATCTTCGATCACAATATATTCACCCATATCCGGGGTAATGCCCTTTAAAATGTCCCCGATAATGGCCATCGGCGCTTCTGTCCGGGGATTATCGGAAGTGATCACCGCCAGATCCGCCAGCTTTGTGCCGATCGCACCCATAATGGGGCGCTTGATGGGATCCCGGTCACCGCCGCAGCCAAACACGGCGATCAGCCGACCCTTGCAGAAATCCCGGACGGAGAAAAGTACCTTTTCCAGGCCGTCGGGGGTATGGGCATAGTCGATCAGAACAGTAAACTCCGTTCCCGGTGTGGGCACCACCTCGATCCTGCCCTTAACACCGGCAACGCCTGCCAGCGCTTTGGCAGCATCGGCAAGAGAAATGCCCAGCTGTTTTGCAATTCCCAGCACAGTTAAGGCGTTGTAAACCGTAAATCTGCCGGGAATGGGCAGCTTGACCTGCACATTCTCAGTATTCGTCACCGCGGTGAAAGAAACGCCGTCGGCGTGCAGCTGCACATTTTCCGCCACCAGATCGCCCTTTTGGGTGGATGTAGTCAGTACCGGGCAGGCTGCGTTAGCGCAGATGCGGTCAAAATAGGCATCGTCGCAGTTGGCAACCGCGCTGTGGCAGCGGCCAAACAGCAGCGCCTTGGTATCGCAGTAGTTTTCCATAGTCTTGTGGAAATCCAGATGGTCTTCCGTCAAATTTGTGAAGGCGGCTACCGCGAAGTGAACGCCCCCTATCCGCTCCAGCGCGATGGCGTGGGAAGAAACCTCCATCACCGTATAGCTGCAGCCGGCATCCCGCATCTGGGCAAACAGGCTCTGCAGCTCAAAGCTTTCCGGTGTTGTGCGGTCAGAGGGGATCGCCACATCGCCGATCAGATTCCCCATCGTGCCGATCAGACCCACCTTTGCGCCAAGCGTTTTCTCCAAAACCTGCTTTAAAAGCAGCGTTACAGAGGTCTTTCCGTTGGTGCCAGTGACGCCGATGATCTTCATGCTGTCCGCAGGATGGCCGAAGAAATTGGCGCCGATCTGTGCCAGCGCCAGCCGGTCAGACGCCACCAGAATATAGGGTACATCCACAGCCGGCTTTGCAGCGGTCACGACCGCTGCTGCACCCTTTTCCATTGCCATAGGAATAAAGCGGTTGCCATCGGTGGCAAAGCCGGAAACGGCTACAAACAGGCCGCCGCGTTCCACTTTTCGGGAATCATAGGCCACCTGACGGATATTCAGTTCCATATCGGCGGTGGATTCTAAGATCTCCACGCCCTGCAGCAGTTCCTTCAGCTTCATTTGTTCACTCCTTAGTCTGCAGCCTTTGTATCGGCAAATTCCAAACGGATCGTTGTTCCAATATCCACTGTATCGCCCGGCGAAATACTCTGGGCAGTTACAGTCACATTCGGGGAAAGGTCGGTATTTCCCGCCACCAGAATATACAGTCCCAATTGGGCAGCTGCATCTGCAGCCTGCTGGCGGTTCATCCCAATAAAGTCCGGAACAGCAACGCTGTCCGCAGGCGGCTGCTCTCCCAGATAGATCAGCACCTGGCTGTTGCCGGAAACCGTTTGCCCCGGTGCAGGGATCTGGCCGGTAACCGTCTCCCCTGTTCCCACAGCGCGAGCTGTAAGCTTTTTCTCTTTCAGCAGTTTCTCCGCTTCCACGGCAGTCATTCCCGTCAGATCGTCTACGATCACGGTCTGTCCGGCGGCATCCTCCTCCGAGAAGGTTTGCTCCACTCCCAGATAGGGCAGAATGTCCGCCATCACCGCACCCACTGTGGGCGCGGCCATAACACCGCCGGAAATATATATCCCGGTCTGCCGGGAGGGGGTATCCAGCGCCACCAATACAATATACTCCGGATCGTCCATTGGCGCAACCCCGACAAATGATACGATTTTATCAAGGACACGCTGGCCATTCTCGTCAAAAATGTCGATTTTCTCGCTGGTACCGGTCTTTCCCCCTATGGAATATCCGGCAACAGAGGCATTTTTTGCCGTTCCCTCGGTTACCACCGAGGCCAAAAGCGAGCACATCGTCTTGGAGGTCTCCTGGCTGATGACCTGCCGAATGACCGTAGGCTCCTGCTTCAAAACGGTGTTTCCATCTGCATCCACAACCTCAGAAACGATATACGGCTCCAGAAGATAGCCACCGTTGACAACGGATGCAATGGCACGGACAAGCTGGATGGGTGTTAGCTTAAAGGTCTGTCCAAACGAGCCGGAGGTCAGGGATGCTGTGCCCCATTTGTCGGTATTGACCACCAATTCCTTATCGAAAAACACGCCTTTGCTTTCGCCGTACAGATCAATGCCGGTTTTCTCCGTAACGCCGAAGCGCTGGATATAATCGTAAAATCGCTCACCGCCCAGCTTCAGCGCAATGTGCGCAAACGCGATGTTGCAGGAATTTTGCAGCGCCTGCGGCGTTTTCTGCGCGCCGTGACCGGTGGATCGCCAGCAGTGCAGCCGCTGCGCTCTGCCGGGGATCTGCTCCGAGCCGGAGCAATGGAAGCTTGTATCCAGCGTGATGGCACCGCTGTCCAGCGCTGCAGCCATCGTCAGTACCTTAAATGTAGACCCGGGCTCATAGCCGTCGGACAGGCATCGGTTTCTCCATTGCTTCAGCCGCGCCTCTCCCAGGGCCTTTTGATAGACCTCATTGCCCTCAGATTTTAACTGTTCCAGTTCCCGGGCAGTTCCCTCGTCGGCGATCTCCAGGTACTGATTGGGGTCGTAGCCACCCAAGGTGGCCATCGCCAGGATCTCCCCGGTTTTGACATTCATCACGATGCCAAAGGCACCGTTTTGCACATCGTAACGGTCAATGGCAGTCTGCATCTGCTTCTCAAGAAAAGCCTGCACCGTAGCATCCAGGGTCAGTATTATATCATTTCCCGGCTGGGATTGTACAAATTTTTCGTAGGAATAGGGCATATCCATCTCATTGTTGCCCTTTGTGGTGATCACCTTTCCGGCACTGCCCTCCAGATAGCTGTTGTAGGCCGCCTCAATGCCCTCAGAGCCGGTATTGGAGGCGTTGGTAAAGCCGATCACCTGGGACGCCAGCGTCCCGTAGGGGTAATTCCTCTGGGAGTTGGGCTCCAAGTGGATACCGGAGATCCCGTTTTCATTGATGTACGCCCGGATTTTGGAAGCTGTCTGCTCATCCACCCGGTCTGCCACCAGCTGATAGCGCTTGGTTAAGTCCTTTGCTTTTTCTGCGATCACATCCGGTTCCAGCGCCAGAAGCTCCCCCAGCTTTTGGGAAATGGCAGGTATGTCTGCCTTGGACTGCTTCAGTTCATGGGGATCCAGATATATGTTCTCCACACTGACCGATGCGGCCAGTATATTCATATTGCGGTCATAGATAGTGCCCCGGTCGGCAGTTACAGCCGTTGTCCGGGTCTGATTGCGAAGCGCCAACTGGGCATATTTGTCATAGTTGCAGATCATCAGGTCATACAGCCGCAATGCCACAGGGATAAATGCAGCAACGGCCAAAACCGCCATCACTGCCAATATTCTGCGGTGCTGCCCTGAGTCTGCCCGTACCCGGGCGTATTCCCTGCGTTTGCTGTGTTTCGCCATAGAACACCGGCCTTTCTGGTCTGCAATCATCAAATGGGCAGCAAGGGAACCCCTCGCTGCCCATTGCAGCTGCCAATACCATAGTATTGCCGGTGGCTTGGTTTATGCAAACAAGCCTACAAGAAATGTGTAAACGCGCTCCCACACAGTGGGCTCCTGTACCGGCTCTTCCACCGGCACGGTAATTTGAATATGCTGCGCCTGGTCAATGGGCACCATGCCCATCTGTGCAGCAATTTGACGGATCTCCTCGGGATCATAGCCTGCTTTATACTCCGCATCCAGCGCCCGATTTTCTGCCTGCAGCTGCAGGACATAGTTTTGCATCTGGACAGCCTGCTTCCGGGCAGTGCCCAGCTGGAACAGACCGACCACCATCATGATCAGCATAACAAACGCAAGAAAAACACCGGCAGCAGCGATAGGATCGACGCGCAGCAATATTTTTCTGGGTCTGCGCTGCTTCGGCAGAGGCTTCGCCTGGGTCTTGGGAGTGGGCTTCACATCCAGCTTATAAGCGGAGCTGCCGACACTATAAAAGTTAATGTAGCGGACTTCTGCTTTTCTTGCCATTTTTCTCACTCCTTTGTGTGGCCAAAGGTTTATATCTTCTCACATACTCTCAGCTTTGCGCTGCGGGATCTGGGGTTAAGCTCCAGTTCGGTATCACCTGCGGTCACCGGCTTTCTGGTGATCAGCTTCACCTGCGGCTTCTTTCCGCAAACACACACCGGGAAATTGGGCGGACAGGTACAGCCCTTGGCGGCATCTGCCATACCGTTTTTCACGATCCGATCCTCCAGCGAATGGAAGGTGATGATCGCCAGCCGTCCACCGGGATTCAGCCTGGGGATCGCCGCATCCAGCACCTTGCGTACCGCACCCAGCTCGTCATTTACGGCAATGCGGATCGCCTGGAAGGAACGCTTGGCAGGGTGCTGCTTCTCTCGAAGCGCCGCGGCAGGCATTGCCGCGCGGATCACATCCACAAGCTCCAGGGTGGTGTCAATAGGCTTTTCCTCTCTGCGGCGGCAGATATTTGCCGCGATCTGCGGCGCATAGCGCTCTTCGCCGTAATCAAAAAGGATCCTTCTCAATTCTTCGTAAGACCAGGTATTTACGACAGTGTGGGCGGTGATAGGATCAGCGTTATCCATCCGCATATCCAGCGGGGCATCTGCCATATAGGAAAAGCCCCGGGCGCTGTCATCCAATTGCGGAGAAGATACGCCCAGATCCAGTAGCACGCCGTCTACGCCGCTGATGCCCAGATCGTCCAGAACATTGGCGATCTCGCAAAAATTGCTGTGGACAAGGGTCACCCGGTCTGCATAGGGCTTCAGCCGCTCCCCTGCCGCCTTCAGAGCGACGGGGTCACGGTCTATGCCGATGAGCCGACCGGTGGTCAGCCGTTTGGCGATCTGGCTGGAGTGTCCGGCGCCGCCCAGGGTGCCGTCCACATAGATACCCTCTTCTTTGATATTCAATCCGTCCAGACATTCATCCAGCAGGACGGAAATGTGATGAAACCCACTCATAGTCCGATTGCCTCCAGAGACGCCAGCAGCTTCTCGGGGGTAAGGTTCTCAGCCTCAAAGGCTGCAAATTCTTCGGTGTCCCAAATTTCCGCCTGGCCTGCCCGACCAACGATGGTCACATCCCGGCTGATACCGGCATAGTCCAGAAGATTCTGGGTCAGGGTGAAACGGAACTGCTTATCGGGCTCGCACATTGCCGCGTTCATAAAGATCAGGCTGGTGGCGGCACCCTTCTGGGAAATGGGCAGCTGGTTGTAGTTATCGCTGAGGGTCTGCCAATCTTCGGCAGTATAAACGGTCAGGCAACGATGACCGCAGTTGACGCCCAGTGTCACATAAAAGCTTCCCGACAGCTCCGCACGCAGCTTCGCAGGAACGAAAATTCGATTTTTATCATCCAGCTTCGCAGGGAATTTACCGATCATCGTGGCTCACCTCCTCCATTTTGCTCCACTTTTCATCCATTTTGCTCCACTTGACATCAGTATAAACCCTGCTTCACAAAAAATCAACCTTTTTTTACAAAATTTTCTGCTTTTTTTGCAAAAAACCGGCAAATTTCTAACTTTCGTACATTTGTTCTATAACATTTCTTTCCTTAAGTGTGGAAGATCAGCTCCTCCCCTTTCAGAACGCCCTGAATTTTGGTGCATTTTTTGCCGTTATGAATGAGAAAATCCGACAGCGCACCCTCTACCTTTTGCTCCACGGTTCTGCGCATTTGCCGTGCACCCTCTTTGGCACTGCAGCCCTTGCATAAAAACTGCGCCAGATCCTTCGGGAGCATCAGCTGAATGCCGGATGCGCGCATACGCTGCTGCAGCTGGCTGAGATATTTCTGAGCAATGGCCTCCATTGCGCTGTCACTTAAGGGCGCGAAACATACGATCCTGTCCAGCCGCCCCAAAAACTCCGGTGTAAATGTGTGACTGAGCGCCGCTTCCGTTTCCTTTTTCTTCCCTGCGGGGCAAAAGCCAAGGCCATCCCCACGAAGCTGTCCGCCCACATTGGAGGTCATCACCACAATGGCATTGTGGAAGCTGACTCTGCGGCCGTTGGAATCCGTCAGCTGACCCTCTTCCATAATTTGCAGCAAAATACCTGTCACATCCGGATGGGCCTTTTCCAGCTCATCCATCAGCACCAGGCAGTATGGCTTTCTGCGCACTGCCTCTGTCAGCTTGCCGCCTTCCTCATAGCCCACATAGCCGGGAGGCGCACCGATCAGCCGGGATACGGAATGCTTTTCCATATACTCCGTCATATCCAGCCGGATCATCGCATCCTTGCTGCCAAAAAGCTCCTCCGCCAGGGCGCGGCAAAGCTCGGTCTTTCCAACGCCGGTAGGGCCGGTGAGCAAAAGGCATGCCACCGGGCGATCCTGATCCCGGATGCCGGAGAAGCCTCGGCGCACCGCCTCTGCAGCCGCCTGAACAGCTTCTTTCTGACCGACCACTCTTTCGCTCAGGCGCTCCTCCAGATGCAGCAGCTTTTCCCGCTCGTTGGCAGTTAAGCTGCCTACCGGAATGCCGGTTCTGGCAGACACAGCCCAGGCAATGTCCGAGCCGCTGACGCTGCGGCTGCGGCTTAACGCGCTGCGGGAGGCTAATTTTTGCATTTTATCCCGCAGCTCAGCCGCCTTTTCAAACTTGCTTTCCCTTACAGCTTCATTCAGCTCCTGCTCCAGCTCCTGCCGGGATGCGCTGTTTTTTCCCTGATGCAGCTCCTCCATTCTGGCATGGGATGCACCCTCATCCAGCAGATCAATGGCCTTATCCGGCAAATACAGATCCGGCAGATACCGAATGGACAGCCGCACAGCCGCATTGATGGCCTCCTCGCTGATGCGCATATGGTGATGCCGCTCTAAGCCCGGCTTTAAACAGCGCAGGATAGATGCCGTGGCTTCCGCCGACGGCTGTTCCACCATCACCGGACGGAATCTTCTGTCCAGGGCAGGATCTTTTTCGATAAATTTTCTGTATTCTGTCAGCGTGGTAGCTCCAAGCATTTGCAGCTCACCGCGTCCCAGCGCAGGCTTGAAAATATTGGCTGCATCAATGGCGCCCTCCGCTGCGCCGGCACCCACGATGGTGTGCATTTCATCCACAAACAAAATGACATCTCCGCTGCGGCGCACCTCTGCCAGCACATCCCGCAGCCGCTCCTCAAATTCGCCGCGGTACTTCGTTCCGGCCACCAGATTGGCCATATTCAGGCTGATAAGCCGCTTATCCTTCAGCTGTGGCGGCACATTGCCCACAGCCATCCGCTGGGCAAGCCCTTCCGCAATGGCAGTCTTGCCAACGCCGGGCTCACCGATCAAGGCAGGATTGTTCTTATTTTTTCGGCTCAAAATGCCGATGACCATATCAATCTCCCGATCCCGTCCCACCACCGGGTCCATAGAAGATGCCTTTACAATCAGATCTTCGCTGAATTGTTCCAACAGTTTCGTAGCTACCGCCTCCTTTTTTTGCTTTGCCGGTGCAGCTTTCTGCCATTGCAGATAGTCCACCGTCCTTGTAAACACCTCATCTGCATCCACCTGTGCGATGCACAGCAGCTCCAGCGCCGCCGTCTTGCGGCAGCGCAGCAGCGCCAGCAGCAGATGGGAGCAATCCACCTCCCTGCTTCCCAGACGCACCGCTTCTCTGGCGGCCAGTCGCAGGATCTTCCGTGCCGATCCGGTGAAGCCCTGGGGCAGCGGCAGGCTGGATGCACCCACGCCGTATAAAAGCGATGCCATCTGCCCCATCATCCCGGGGTCAAGACCTGCACCGCATAATATCAGCCCCGGCCAGCTCCGGCACTCCAGCATCGCCAGCAGGATATGTTCGCTGCCTACATAGCTATGTCCTCTGCGTCTTGCCTGGGTAAACGCCGCTCGCAGCAGCGCATCGGCATCCTGGGTATAATGCATAGCGATCCCCTCCTTATCCGAAGATTCTCGCCACAGCCGTTAAAAAATATACGAATCTTTTGAAAAAAGGAATTGCATTTTTCAAAAACCGTGTTAGAATATAGTTGCATAGCGTGTTTCGCAAATGCGCAAAAACATATATTGGAGGAAAGATTCATGGCTTACAATATCACTGATGCTTGTGTCAAGTGCGGCGCTTGCGCTGACAACTGCCCCGTCGAGGCTATTTCCGAGGGCGAAGACAAGTATGTCATCGACGCTGACATCTGCGTTAGCTGCGGTGCTTGTGCTGACGGCTGCCCCACCGAAGCAATCGAGGAAGGCTGATTCATTTGAATCCGCAGTCAGTCTGCGCGTACCGGTTAACGGTGGCGCAGACTGATTTTTTATAAGTAGACGGAGGAAATTATGGAGTATCTGCAAAACGGCTTCTGCCTGAATATCGCCCCCGGAACCTTTCCTCTGAGCACCGATTCGATCCTTCTGGCGGATTTTGTGAAGCTTCCCAAGCAGGCTAAAGTTCTGGACTTAGGTGCCGGCTGCGGCACGCTGGGGCTTCTGCTTTGCGCCAAGGATGCAGGCTGCAGCGTCACCGGCATTGAACTAAACGAAGCTGCCCACGCTGCTGCGCTGGAAAATATTGTCCGCAACGGTCTTGAAGCCCGTTTGTTCAGTATATGCGATGATCTTCGCATCATCCCTCAGCGCTTTCCTTCCGGCAGCTACACCTGCTGCGTGTCCAATCCCCCGTACTATACCGGCGGCCCGGCCAGCAAAACCGCGCCCCAGGCCCGTCGGGATGATAACTGCACAATAGCCGAGCTGTTCACCGCAGCCGCCTGGGCGATCCGCTACGGCGGTGATTTTTACCTGGTGCACAAGCCGGAACGGCTGGCGGAGATCTGCGCCTGCGCAAGTGAAGCCGGTCTTGAGCCGAAGCGGCTGCGGCTGGTGCGCCACGATCCCGATTCCCAAGTCAGCCTGATCCTGCTGCAATGCAGAAAGGGCGGCAAGCCGGGGCTGATCTGGGAGGAGCTGTGCCTGCACAATGCCGACGGCACACCCACAGAAAGCTACAAGAAAATCTATCATCTTTAGGAGGCTGCTTATGGCCGGAATGCTATATCTTGTCCCCACCCCCATCGGCAACTTGGGTGACATATCTATCCGCTGCAGACAGACGCTGGAAAGCGTGGATTTTATCGCCGCGGAGGACACCCGGGTAACGCTGAAGCTATTGAATCATCTGGGAATTAAAAAAAGCCTTGTCAGCTACTACGAGCATAACAAAGCATTTAAGGGCAATGTGATTTTAGACCGCATCCTCGCCGGCGAGACCTGCGCATTGGTTTCCGATGCCGGCAGTCCTGCCATCTCTGATCCCGGCGAGGAGCTGGTTGTGCTCTGCGCCCAGCACGGCATCACCGTTTGCGCCATCCCTGGCCCCTGCGCTGTGATTACAGCGCTGAGCATTTCCGGTCAGGCCACCGGCCGCTTCTGCTTCGAAGGCTTCCTCTCCACAGCAAAAAAGAGCCGCCGGGAGCATTTGGAATCCCTGATCGGTGAGACCCGGACAATGATCTTCTACGAAGCGCCTCACAAGCTGCTGAACACCCTAGAAGATATGGCAGACACCTTTGGTGCTGACCGCCCCATCAGTCTGTGCCGGGAGCTGACCAAGCTCCACGAGGAGGTAGTGCGTACCACTCTGGGCGAAGCCATCGCAAAGTATACAGAAAATCCCCCCAAGGGCGAATTTGTCCTGGTTGTCGCCGGTGCGCCGGTGCAGGAGAAAGTCCAGCCCACCGCTGATGATGCCGCCAAACGGGTGGCGCAGCTGATGGAATCCGGCATTTCCCGTAAGGATGCCATAAAGCAGACCGCCAAGGAATTGGATCTTCCCAAGAATGTTGTGTACGATGCAGCATTGACGGTTGAATAAAAAACGATCTCCCGGACAAGCTATGCTTGACCGGGAGAAAAAACTTTTCAAAAGAGGAAAAAACTGCTTGACTTTTGGCGCAAAATGGGTATAATGAAATCCGTGCTTGGCGCACAGCGCTGACATAGAGGATTAGTGTAACGGTAGCACACCGGACTCTGACTCCGTTCGCGGGGGTTCGAATCCCTCATCCTCTGCCAAAAACACCACCCAATCGGGTGGTGTTTTTATTTTATTCTTCCCAGGGAAAAGGCTTACCTTTCAGTACCTCGTTCTTCAAAAAACGGAAGGTCTCCTTCTCACCCTGCTCTGCCAGCATGGTCAGAATGTAGCCCAGCTCCTGCTTGGTCTGGGGGTGCATCAGCTCCCGCTCGCGGCTTTTCTCGAAATATTCCAACGCGGAGCTAGGGTGATAATTCTTGCCCTGGTAGACCATGCAAGCCGCTCTGCGATCCATCACCATTTCCGCCAGATACTTTCTGGGCATAGGGATGGGCTCATAGACCCGTGTTGCCTTGTTCATATCCGTCCAGTATTCGTAGTGATGGCGGTTGCGGCCCTTGTGGTGCATCCAGGCTTCGCTGTAACCCTTGTCATCCCGCTCTGCGGCGTTAGGGCTGCGCACACCCTGATAATATTTTACGCCGGTGCGAAATTCCGTGGGCGAGTATTTGGACAGATCGTGGATCAGACCCTGCCAGTAAAGTCCAATGCGGAAACATCCGCCACGGACAAGCCAGCGATGCCGGGTTATGGTAATAAAATGCTTCCAAGCTTTCATAGTCTACTTCCTTATGCTTTGTTTTTTACAGTATAGCATATGAAAACGGGTTTGTAAATCGCAATAAAAGCCGCCGGCACACAGCCGGCGGCTTTTAGCTTATCAAATTAACTTGTCATTCCGAGCCAGTGATCACACTGGCGTGGGAATCCCCTAAATAAGAGGTTAGAGCAACACCAGCCTGCAGGCTGGTTCGCAATGACCGCTTTGTTTTAGATTTTTTATTTACTTATACCACAGATCCAGATAGCCGCGGACGATCTTCTTCATTTCCTCAAAGACGATCTCCTGACGAGCAGCGGTGGTGAAATGCTGCAGATCTGTCTTGTCGCCGGTCTTGGAGGACGCGGTCAGGTAACCCTCGTCGATCAGCTTCTGCTCCAGCTTTGCGCCGCCGCACTTGGCTGCGTTCTTGATCATCCACTCCGTCAGAGCAGGAGAAGAATCCCGCTCCAGAGCCGTCCAGATATTGACCTTGCAGATGCCGTCGTCAAACAGCTTTGCGATCTGGTCATTGGAAACGGAGGATGTACCGTGCAGGCAGATACGGGGGCCGATCTTTTCCTTGATGGCACGGGCAGCATCGTAATAATAATGCAGATCCTGGCCGGATGCACGGTGCTCCGTGCCCAAATTGGCTACGACGATATCTACGCCGGTTTCACGCATATACATCTCGCCCTTGTCCGCATCAGTGATCTCGCAGCGGGCTTCACCGGTGGCGTCCACGATCTCATCGCAAGCGCCCTCGATCAGCAGCTCATCGCCCTTACGCGCCACATAAGCCTTGGTCTTGCGGATATTCTCCTCCATCGGCAGAGTGGATGCATCGTACATCACAGAGGAGAACATACTCAGATCGCTGTCCAGCAGATCTGCATCGGTATCGTGCTGAGCGTGATCCAGATGGATCAGAATATCCACATTCGGGAAGACCTCTGCCAGGATCTCAATACTGGCGCGGAACAGCATCAGACCCACTTCCCAACGGCGGGTATGGGTGTAGAACACAGACTGGCTGCGGTGGTCATACTGATTGGTGATCGCCAAA
>JAFQRK010000040.1 GCA_017410075.1 Oscillospiraceae bacterium
GAGAGAGAGAGAGAGCTCGAACATTCGTTCTGTAACCGCGTAATTTCTGACGGTGAGACCGGTGATCCGGTTTTATCGGTCGTAATTCCGGTATACAACCTCGAAAATTACATTGGCAGATGTCTGGATTCTCTGATGGATCAGGATATCGATCCTGCAAGCTATGAAATCATCTGTATCAACGACGGCTCCAAGGACGGCACCTACGATATCCTGGAAAGCTACAAGAATAAATATCCCAATATCAAGGTATTCCACGGTGAAAACCGGGGCGTTGTCCTCGCCCGGTCTGCCGGTCTGGAAAAAGCAAGCGGAAAATACATCTGGTTTGTCGACGGCGATGACTGGATCGAAAAGAACTGCCTGAAATACCTGTGCGATATTGTGCTGGCCGATGACAGCGATCTTCTCCTGTTCAAGGAAAAGCGGGTGTATGAATACTGCACATCCGATGTGGATCTTCAGGCCTACAAACCTACCTACTGCAGCGGCGGCTACCGCGTTTTCGACAGCCACTATACCACCGGTTCCGGTTTCTACTGGTTCCGTAAGGACATTCTGGATCAGTACAATATCCGCTTCCGTCCGGATGTATATTACTCCGACGACACCCTGTTCATCGCCAAATTCAAGGCCAGATGCAGAAAAATGGCCCTCACAGAAGCACCGGTTTACTATTACTTCCAAAGAGCTGATTCCGTTTCCCATAAGGTCAATTACAGCCGGCATTGCGGATGTATGTATAAGCTGGCCAAGGAATACACTGCCCTGAAGCAAATGACCTTTGAAAACTACGATGGAACAGACACCAATGCCAGAATGGCAACCGCTGCGCTTCGCGCTATGCAATCGTGCGTGCGCAGTATGCTGATGTTCTGCCAAGACAGAAAATTCCTGAAAGCGTTCCTGAAGCGCGCCAAAGCCGAGAAATTATACCCCTACGGCGTCGATTGGAAGCAATTCCGGATCGATAAGCGGCAAAGCAGAAAGAACGATCTTCTTAACTGGATCTTTGGATTGACCTCCTTTGAGCCTTACTTGTGGCTCGTTTGGTGTTTGTGGACGCCAATGCGAAAGAAAGCAGGCGTTACCACCTACAACATGGAAGATTTTGAAGATAACTATTGAGATAGTAACTATAGATAACAAAAATTGGTCAGGAGCGATATTTATGAGCTTATTTAAAGACAAAACATTGATGATCACCGGAGGTACCGGTTCTTTCGGCAACGCGGTGCTGAACCGGTTTCTTCAGACCGATATCGGCGAGATCCGCATCTTCTCCCGTGACGAGAAGAAGCAGGACGATATGCGCCACGAGTTCCAGGTGAAAATGCCTGAGGTGGCGGAGAAGATCAAGTTCTACATCGGCGATGTCCGGGATCTGGCTTCCGTGAAGAACGCAATGCACGGCGTTGACTACATTTTCCACGCCGCCGCCCTGAAGCAGGTCCCCTCCTGCGAGTTCTTCCCCATTGAGGCTGTCAAGACCAATGTCATCGGTACGGAAAATGTGCTGACCGCTGCCATCGAAGCCGGCGTGAAGAATGTGGTCTGCCTTTCTACCGACAAGGCCGCCTACCCCGTCAACGCCATGGGTACCTCCAAGGCGATGATGGAAAAGGTCATCGTTGCCAAGTCCAGAACAGTCAGCCCCGACAAGACCAAGATCTGCTGCACCCGTTACGGCAATGTGATGTGCTCCCGCGGCTCTGTGATCCCCCTGTGGATCGATCAGATCAAAAACGGCAACCCCATCACCATCACTGACGGCTCTATGACCCGCTTCATTATGTCCCTGGACGAAGCCGTGGATCTTGTGCTGTTCGCCTTTGAAAACGGCGAGAGCGGCGATATCCTGGTACAGAAGGCACCTGCCTGCACCATCCAGACCCAGGCGGAGGCCGTTTGCGAGCTGTTCGGCGGCGACAAGAAGAACATCAAGGTCATCGGCATCCGCCACGGCGAAAAGATGTACGAGACCCTGCTGACCAACGAGGAGTGCGCCAACGCCATTGATATGGGCGCATTCTACCGCGTGCCCTGCGACAAGCGCGGCTTGAACTACGACAAGTATTTCAATCAGGGCGACGCCCAGCGCAATCCCCTGACGGAGTTTAACTCCCACAACACCCAGCTGCTGAATGTGGCCGAGACCAAGGCCAAGATCGCGTCTCTTGCGTATATTCAGGAAGAGCTGGCCGCCCTGGGACTGAAGCACTGATATGACGGATGCATTTGTGATCGGCATTGCCGGCGGCAGCGGCTCCGGCAAATCTACTTTTGCCAAGCGGCTGAAGGAACAGTTTCCTGAGGATATCGCGCTGGTCAGCTGCGATAACTATTACCTTGCCCGGCACGATATGCCCCTGGAGGAGCGTAAGCTTCAGAATTATGACTCTCCCGAAGCATTCGAGTTTGAGTTGATGATCCGGCAAATTCGGGAATTAAAGGCCGGCAAGGACATCGCCTGCCCCGTGTATGACTTTACCACCCACGACCGCAGCCAGCAGATCCTGCAGATCGTTGCCAAACCCGTGATCCTCATTGACGGTATTCTGATCTTTGTGGAGCCCCAGCTTCGGGAGCTGATGGATATGCGCATTTATGTGGAGACTGACGCGGATGAGCGCATTTTGCGCCGCGTGCGGCGGGATATGGTGGAGCGCGGCAGAGATCTGGATGGCATCATCAATCAGTATCTGGCCACTGTCAAGCCTATGCACAACGCCTTCGTTGAGCCTACCAAGGCTTATGCGGATATCATCATCAACGGCGGTATGAACGACACCGCCTTCGATCTGGTAAAAAATAAAATCCAACAGCTTTTAGGAGAAGCAGTATGAACATTCTCATTACCGGTGCCAAGGGCTTTGTGGGACGGAATCTGGTCGAGACCCTGAAGACCGTCCGTGACGGCAAAAACCGTACCCGCGCCCTGAAAATTGATGAAATTTACGAATACGATCTGGACACTGATCCTGCCCTTTTGGACGAATTCTGCGCAAAGGCGGATTTCGTATTCAATCTGGCCGGTGTCAACCGCCCCCCAAATCCCGAGGAGTTTATGCAGGGCAATTTCGGCTTTGCCTCCAGGCTGCTGGATACATTAATAAAACACAACAACACCTGCCCCGTTATGATCTCCTCCTCCATTCAGGCCACCTGCATTGGCCGCTATGACAGCGACTACGGCAGAAGCAAAAAGGCCGGTGAGGAGCTGATGTTCTCCTATGGCAAGGAAACCGGTACCAAGGTTCTGGTATACCGCTTCCCCAATCTGTTCGGCAAGTGGTGCAGACCCAATTATAACAGCGCTGTTGCCACCTTCTGCAACAACATTGCCTGCGACCTGCCCATCACCGTCAATGACCGCAGCATCCTGCTGGAGCTGCTGTATATCGACGATCTGGTGGAAGAAATGCTGGATGCTCTGGAAGGCAAGGAGCATCGCTGTGAGTTTAACGGCATTGATACTGTGCTGTGCGACAGCGGCACATACTGCGCCGCCCCCATCACCCACAAGGTAACCTTGGGTGAGATCGTGGATCTGCTGGAAAGCTTCAAAGCGCAGCCCAATACGCTGGTAATGCCCGAGATCCCTGCCGGCAGCTTTGCCAAGAAGCTGTACGCCACTTACTTAAGCTATCTGCCCAAGGAAAAGGTCAGCTTCCCCCTGAAAATGAATGTGGATGCCCGTGGCAGCTTCACCGAGCTGCTAAAGACCGAAAAATGCGGCCAGTTCAGCATCAACATCTCCAATCCCGGCATCACCAAGGGTCAGCATTGGCACCACACCAAATGGGAGTTTTTCATTGTGGTGGCCGGTCACGGTCTGATCCAGCAGCGCAAGGTCGGCACGGATGAGGTGCTGAATTTTGAAGTAAGCGGCGAGAAGATCGAAGCCGTCCATATGCTGCCCGGCTATACCCACAACATCATCAATCTGTCCGATACAGAAAATCTGGTGACCGTAATGTGGGCAAACGAACAGTTCGACCCCAACCATCCGGATACATTCTTTGAAATCGTGGAATAAAAAAGAAGCGCCCTCCGGCGCTTCTTTTTTACTTTTGATTAAATTTTCTCAGAGTTTCCTTTAAGAATGTGGAAGATGTCCCCTTGGTGTAGGGAAAATATACGATCTCAACGCCGTGGGGCTTGAACTGCTTCTCCAACTGTGTGAACAGGGCAGAGCCTTTCCAGTCGTCGCCCACAAACATCTTGTGAAATTTCAGCCGCTCCCAGGCGGCGAACTTCTCCCGATCCTTTTGAGGCACCACCTCGTCTACATAGCGGATAGCCTTAACGATCTCGCAGCGCTCCTCAAAGCTGATGATGGGGCGCTTATTTTTGTACTGCTCCACCAGCTCATCGGTGCTGACGCCAACGATCAGATAATCGCACTGTTCCTTTGCCCGGCGCAGAATATTTAAATGTCCGATGTGGAACAGATCAAACACACCGGTCGTGTATCCAATGATCATACTTTTCTTCCTCTCAGTTTCTTTCTCATAATTGCCGCCAGTTGGATCAGGCTGTCCAGCTTCCTGACCCATACGGCAAGTGTGGGCGAAAGCAGATTCAGCCGCAGACAGACTCGCAGCACCCAATCGGCATTCTTATAGTATTTGCATTTGGAAAAGTCGGGGCACTCCGCCTTGATTGCGTCCGCGATCCTGCGTAGCTGGCTTTTATCCGGCTTGTCAAAGCGGTCAAGGCACACATATCGGATATTACCCATCTGCATGGTGATGTACTTATAGTCAATCAGGTCCTTATTTATAATGTATACGCCCCTTGCCTTACAGTCCGCCATGATCAGGCTGGGAATGGCGATACGCTCGTACTGATGGGTGCCGTTCTGCCGCACGGTAGAATCGGGGCTCTGGTAATAATGGTAGTATTGCCCCCCTGCCTTTACGCAGCTTCCGGCATACAGTGCCGTCATAAAGTTAAAGTAGGCATCTTCGTAGTAGGTGTTCTCCGGAAAACGCAGGTCGTGCTCTTTCAAGAAATCCCGACGGTAGATTCTACTCCAGAAATAGCCGCAGCCGGAAAGGAACACCGCCTTTTTCTCCGGTGTCATTTCCGTTCCTTCGCCGTAATTGAGTCGCACATCCTGCAGCGCGCCGTCCCGGTCGATCCAGTAATCCGCGCCGCACATATCCGAACCGGCTGCAGCTTCATACAGCGCCCGGCACATATCCGGCTCTATAAAATCATCCGAATCCACGAAGGCGATATACTCGCCGATGGCGATCCCCATGCCCCGATTCCGCGCACCGCCCTGGCGGATATTCTCATCCAGATACAGACAGCGCACCTTTCCGGGATTCCGGCTTTCATAGTCAGACATCAGCTTCCGGCTGGCGTCTGCGGAAGCGTCATCCACCAGAATGATCTCGATCTCCTGCAGGGTTTGTGCCAGCAGGGAATCCACGCACTTATGCAAATATTTTTCCGCGTTGTGTACCGGAACAATAATGCTTACTTTGATCATTTCTGACACACCTTTTCGATCCATTTTGCTGCTTCCCGGGCAGCTGTTCCCTGCTCATAATTGCCAATCCGCTCCAGAAATGCCGCACACTTTGCTTCATAATCCGCAAAATCTGCCACCGCGCTGCACAGCGCATCCATATCCGTCGCCTTTGGAAACGGCAGCTCCTCCAACCGGAAGTACAAACCCCGCTCTCTGGACATATATTCCTCCAGGTCCGGCACATACAGCGCACATTTCTTCCCTGCAACCGCCATATCGAACATAGAGGAGGAATAGTCGGTGATCAGCAGATCGCAGGCTCTCAAAAGCTCCTGCATATCGGGGTATTTGCTCATGGGGATAGCTGTACCCTCCGGAATTTCCGCATTCAGATTGGGATGCAAACGGCAGCCAACGACCCAATCCTGCCCCAGACTCTCCTGCAGCTTTTCCGGCTGGAATCCATACAAGGATGCCGATTTATCATCCCGGAAGGTAGGCGCATACAGCGCCAGCTTTTTACCGTCAGGAATGCCAAAATAGGCATAGACCTTTTCCTTAACCGCCGCATTGTCACCAAAAAAGCCATCGCATCGGGGCGTTCCCTTTTCCAGGATCTCCCCGTCGTACCAAAATGCCCGGCGGAAGATATCCGTACTGAATCGGCAGCCGGACAGCAGCAGGTCGATCTTTTGCGAGTCCTGCCTGGCGGCGGCAATATAGCTTTCCGGCAGCTGCGGCACATCGCCCTCGATCTTCTTCAGCCGCAGAGAGCTGTGCCAGGTCTGGATGTAAAACTGGCCCTTGCGCTTGCGGAAGAAATGGTAATCGCCGGTACGGTGATTGCACACAACCACCTTGGCCGTGGCGATCTCCTTCAGATATTCCAGAGAGAAATATCGCACAACGCGGATCCCGGCAGGCAGGTCCGCGGGGATCGGTCTTTCCCGTTCCAACACCCAAACGATATCGTACTGTTTAGGAAAATACTCCGCCAGATACAGCGCAATGTACTTGGGGCTGCAGCCGAAGGTCTTAAAATTATCCGACCAGAGGAGAATCTTATTCTGTTGTATCGGAAGCGCGCAGCAATAGGCCAAATACGCCTTGTGCCGCAGGGATTTGATTTTATGTATTACTTGCAACCTTTTATTCTCCTGATCATTTTTTGAATGGGCTCAAAATCATTAGAAAGCACCCATTGTTTGCCCTTTTTTCTTTTCAATCGCAGCAAATAGAATTTGTCGTATTTGCTGGCGTATTTTTTCATTGTTCCCATATTCTGCAGCAGCAGGTCTATGCCCTGCTGAACTGCCTGCGCATCGTCCTGCCGATACATCTGGCAGAGGATGTTCTTGGAGAATCCCAGAAATGTTTGCGCGCATATTGCCTCCATTTCCGGCATTTTCACAGGGAGGTATGCCAACCGATCCGCCAGAGCCTTCTGCTTATCCAGCATCTTTTTGTGGCTCTCGCCGGTGATGATGCTGTTTTCCCGCTTGACATAGTGGTACAGAATGTCCTTTGTTTCTACAATTTTCGCGGCCTTCAGACAAACCTTATAGGTCTGCATTTCGTCCTCGTAGACATGCCCTGCCGGAAAACGAATATCCTCCCACAGCTCTGCGCGATAGATTTTGCTCCACAAAGCAACCTGATTGGTATACTCGCCGCCCTGCTTGGTAAACATACGCCGCACAAAGTCCGCGCCATCCAAAATCTCTGTTTTGTCGCTTCGTGGGGCAGCATTGAGCGCACCCAAACGGTCGTGCTGACATTGTACAATATCCGCTTCATACTTTTCTGCCAGCAGCAGCATCCGCTGGAACATATCCGCCTCGATAATATCGTCAGAATCCACCCAGCCGACAAATTCGCCCCGGGCGGCATTCAAGCCTGCATTTCTGGCAGCAGATACGCCGGCATTTTCCTGATGGATCACCCGCACACGACTGTCCACAGCAGCAAAAGCATCGCACAATTCTGCGCTTCCATCACTGGCGCCGTCATCCACCAATATCAGTTCAAAATCCCGAAATGTCTGATTCAGCACGGAGTTGACTGTATCCTCCAGCCACTGCCGTACATTATACACCGGGATGATAATACTCAGCTTCACGCAATCACTTCCAAGTAACATTCTCTCGGATTACCCTTGCCGGAACACCAGCCACGATTGTATTGGCAGGAACATATCGTTTATGCCACACAAAAGCTTGTGATGGCGCATCCGCAAATGAAATACGCTGCGAAATTCTTTTTGGGTCAGAAGACAGTAGTTCATAAGAAGCACAGGGGAGCTGTGCTTCTCTTTGAAGTGGGACCACTTCAAATTTCGTGCTACATCCGCATCTACCAATTCTTTAATGGGCTTTCCGCTGAACGCGTACAGCACATCCGCCACCGCACAGCGCCACATATTCAAATACAAACAAAATGGTTTCATATGTATTCCCTTCCGGGGCTGTAATGATTTTACTTCCCCAGCTTCTTTTTCAGCTTTTCCATTGCATCGTCGCCAAATAATTTGCGAAATGCCTTCTGGGGCAGGATCTTCGCCTGCTCCCAAGCGCGATACCACCGTCTCTGATGCCGCTTCACCCGGGCAAAATCCTTCTTCGCCTTCTCAGTGCGCCAAGTAGAGGTGAAGTGGTGAATCGCGTGGGTGTCCGCCGTGATCTTCTTTTCAATTTCCACAACACTTAACGGACAAAACCAAGTTTGCGGATAGATGATCATACCGTCTATATTCTGCAAAGAATCGTCCATCCGCAAGCCTCTTTCCTTAAGATCGGCGGTCATGAAGGAAACATTGGGATCCATATTGGGCTTCCCGTCGATCAAATACGGACGATCTTTGTACCAATCCAACCAGCCTTTTATCACCGGTTGCCCGGCTTGCGCTGCAATAATTCCGGTGGGAGCAGTCACAGCACTTTCAAAGCCGGAGAACGCATCGTGTTCCAGGAAACGGTCAATAGGCTGCACTAATTCCACATCCGCATCCATATACACGCCGCCTTGCTCATACAAGGCCTTTAAACGCACATAGTCTGTAACGAAAGCGAATTTTCTCGCTTCGTACGCCTGCTTTGTCCAGATATTCGAATTCACATCAAAGGTGTCCTCGTTCCAAAGTACGACCTTCCAGCCGGGGCAAAACTTACTCCAGCTCTTGATGCACTTTTTCATCAATTTCGGCATCTCGCCCCTGCCAAACCAGCAGTAGTGGATAATCTTGGGGATCATACTTCGTCTCCTCCGTGCACCTGCATATAAAATCGTCTTGCTATTTTCGGGCTAAGCAAAAACAGCGTATAGGCAATTTTCTCTCTTATGCAAAGTCCCTTCGCCCGAATATATCGGGGGAACAATTTGCGACAGGTCTTGATATAAGGCTTCAGCGCGGCCATCAACTCCGGCTTCTCAGCTTCAACCTTATAATAGTATTTCAGCACCCGCAATAGGAATTCCTTCCTGAAATGGTCAGCCTGCACACTGCCTCTTTCCGCAAAGAACTCTGCCTGATAACGGCTCACCTCTATGTAGGCAAAGCTTTTCTCGGTCAAACCTGAGCGCGTTACGCTGCCCGGGGTTATGCGCCAATGATAAAGTTTTGCTTCGCTTCTTGCGATTTTTTCTGCGCGCTCCAAAATATGCGGCAACGACATGGAGTCTTCTTCAATGAAGCCTTCCGGGATTCGCAGCCCGTCAAAAATTTCCTTTTTGAACAGCTTCATACATAGAGAAATCAGGCTGACTTTCCGGCAATGCTCTGCAAAATTCGCCAGCATTTCCGTGCCATCAAGCAGCGCATACTCCGTCTGCGGCTCGCCGGCAAACCATTCTCCTTCTTCTGTGAAGAAGTCATAATAGCACATAGCAAAATCCGCATCTGTTTTTTGCTGCAGCGCCAGCAGAAACTCCAGATACTGCGGATGCACACAGTCATCACCGTCAATGAAGGCGATGAAATCTCCCTTTGCCGCGTCCAAACCAGCATTCCGGGCAGTAGCTGCACCGCCGTTTTCCTTGTGGATCACCCGAATACGGGTATCCGTTGCGGCCAATGCGTCGCAGCTCTCGCCGCTGCGGTCAGGACTGCCATCGTCCACCAGGATCAGCTCGAAATCGCCGTAGGTCTGGGCAAGAATGCTACTAACGCAGCTCTCTATGTACTTTTCCGCCTTATACACCGGCACGATTACACTGATCGTTGGCACAACAGCTCACTCCTCAAAATATTCGGTCGATAAATAGCTTTCCCACCAAGAGCACCATTTTTCCAGCATATTAATCTGGGACGGATAGCAAGTTTTAATCGCAGAATACTTTTCCTCCACAGCAAGTGCCGCCAACCTTCCGTCCCCTTTTTCTGGAACAGCAACAGCTGTAGTAATTATTCTGCAGCCTTCAAACGCCTTTTCAACACCGTTGCTCACCGCATAGTGATGTGGATGCCCTGATTCGCCGCTTGCACTGTGGGTATAAACAGTCGTAACGGAAGGTAGCTTGTTTCTAATTTTCTTCAGCTTGGCAGCCATCCTCCACCGCCACACAAATGTTAGCCCAGGCACATCCGGAAAATTCAGCATAATTCCTTCAACGCCCCAAAAAGCCAATGCCTTTTCAAATTCTTCTTTTCGCACCTTATGTCCTCGATTAGATGCGCAAACAACAAAAGGTTTCTTGCTTTTAAGAATGGAGCTAAAGAATATAGTTTCATCGTCAGGATGAGCACAAACAACAATGCTCTGTGCTTTCTCTCTCCCTACAATCCTCCATCTATGTCTACAAAACCACCCTCGCACCCAGATCTTGATGTGATTAAAAGTTCTGTTGAAACGGTAAGTCCAATTTTTAAGTTTACCCACTGTCTTCCAGTAGATAACTCCAAGCTTGTGCTTTAGTTTTTTCATACATTTTCCTTTTTACTTGGGATGTTTGGCAGATAGCTTGTTTTTCAAAATATTAAAGTAACTGTAGATCCTAACAACATTGGGGTAAAATGTTTTTATTAGCCATCCATCTTGTTCTAAATTAAAGATCTTTTGTCCCTTGCAGCGAATCAACATCCGTCTGCCTTTTTTAATAAGCCAATCTATTTCTTCTTGATATTGTGCAGTAGCATTGGCGTTTTTAATGTTTTCAATTGTATTCTTAGCTGCTTTCACAAAATCTCTGGCTCTTTTTTTGAAAAGTGCAGTAAATCCGTTCTCTTCGAAGAAATCACATTGTTCTTTCATTGCTACCAATTCGTGCAGATGCCTCGGATTCCATCTGCTACCCATAATGCTATTGGGATTCTGATAATACCCATACAGCTCCGCGTCCAGCACTGCAATTTGCTCGCAAGCGAACAAAATGCGGTATGTAACAAACTCATCCTCATGGAGCTTTCCAACAGGATACGGCAGCACCACACCGCAATGATAGAGCTTACCCCAGGCAACGGTTGCATTTACATTGCGCTGCATATAAAGATCCTCAGCACTCCAAAGGTTGGCAGCCAAATCAGGATTTTCCTCCAGCGATTCGCCCTGCGTTCTCTTGAAGCCGCAAATGCTGACCTTTACTTTAAACTTCTGCACAGCGTCGTACAGCGCCTGCAGCATCGCAGGGTGCACATAGTCATCGGAGTCAACAAAGCTGAGCCACTCGCCGCAGGAAGCCTCAAAGCCCACATTGCGGGCATCAGAAAGGCCCCCGTTTTCCTTGTGAATGACTTTAATACGGCTGTCCTTTTTTGCCCAGCTGTCACACATAGCCGGACAATTATCCGGGCTTCCGTCATCCACCAGGATCAATTCAAAATCTATAAATGTTTGCGCAAGGATACTCTCTACGCACCGGTCAAGATAGTCCTCCACCTTATACACCGGCACGATTATGCTGATTTTAGGCACTGCCACAAAACCCCCTCACGTATTTTTTGTCAGCATCCAGTCCACCGCTCGTTGGGCGGCATCTCCCCGATCAAATGACCTACAGTATTCTGAAAACTCTTTCATTCTGGCATCATACTCTTCCAGCGAAAATGTACAAATATGCTCAACTAGTTCTTCACTGCTGAAGCTTCGATCAAATGGACACTCCTCAAACATTTTTGTCAATCCGCGTGTTGATCTGTATTTTTCATAATCCAAGGCACACAAGAATACCGGTCGATCCAAAAGTGCAAAATCAAATGCCGCCGATGAATAGTCCGTAATCAGATAATCCGCAACCATATAGAGTTCTTGCGCATCTGGATAATGTGTTGCACTAGTAATGCGTTTGTCGCTCTGCAATGAAACATCTTGTTCTTTCACATTTGGGTGCAGGCGTACAATCAAAACAAATTTCTGCTCAAAGCGCTTTTCAAACGCGTCAATGATAGCTGGATAATCCAAGTTATAGCCATCCGTACTACCGTCATCGCGAAATGTTGGCATATACAGGACTATTCTCACATCTGCATCAATCCCTATACTGGCTCGCACCATTGCTGCAGTTTGGTCTATGGCCTTCGCATCGAATAATTTGTCGTTTCTGGGAAGTCCTATCTCCAAAATTTTAGTCTTTTTATTAAGCCAAAAGTATTCACGATATATTTCAGACACCAAGTCGCACGATGAGATAATGGCATCGCTATCTTTTCCGTCCTGCTTTGCTCTTTTTATGTAATGGGCATCCAGCGAGGGAACTGCGCTCTCTATCGCCTTAAATCCCATTCCTCCATGCCATGTCTGCAGCAGTGTTTGCTTTTTCTTCTTTTTGGGGCGACGAATGTTTCGGATGTTTACAACCAGGAATTTGGCCGAAGCCATTTCTTTCATTGCCTGATCGCTGCCAAATCTTACCGGTCGAATTCCTTGCGGCAAAGGCGAATTTATGTCATCTAACAACCATACAAGATCCCACCCTGGACAACGCTTCAGCAATTCTTCAGCAATGTATTTCGGATTATCACCATAGGGCTTTCCAAAAAAATTCGAAAATACCACTTTTTTCGGTTTTACCGAACACATCGTGCAATACAGCCACAAATACTTCTTTTTGAAAAACGGCAACACTTCCCAGAACGCATTGTAAGCCTTAAGCAAGACCCGTTTAATCCGAGGGCGTATCCGACCCTTTTCCCAAAACTTCACTTACTGTTCCTCCAAATAAGTTTCAATTATATGCCTATAGAACGTTGGGTTTTGCTCTTCTTGGCGAATATATCGATTAAGTTTGTGGATCACGGACATTTTCAGAATGTCTGTCCACCTATCCGGTTCGTACTCTCGGTCCAATTCAAACTGAAGTGTATGAGGCGCGTGGTTATTGTACACCGGAACCATCTTCCAATCCTCCGGATATTGTCTTGCTGCCATAGCAAAAAACATGTGGAAAATATAATAGTTTTCTGCGCAGTCATTGCGTTTCCAGTATTCATACAGCAGATCTCTTGTTAGCATCAGGATTGGCTGCTGACGACACGCAGAAATAAACCAGTTGGAAGCAATGATGGCTTCCTGATCGTGTCTGGACAGGTCAATAATTTGGTATACAAATAATGGCGAGTCCGTAATGGCTTTGGGGATATCTGATGATGTACAAAGCACCGTAGCATCGATCCACATACCACCATACTCACAAAGCAACGCCAACCGCAGCAAATCAGAATAATGCGCAGCTCTAATTTTTTTGTTCTTCCATTTTTCCACAATGTAATCCGGAAACTGGATGTACTTGGGTATTGTTTCCTCCGTAAGTACTACCACTTCCCTATCCGGAAGATTGCGTCGCACAGAATTGATGCACGCCTTAACTAGCTCTGGAGCATTCTCCTCGCCTTGAAGCCAACAGATCCACACTTTTTTGCTAGGCTTCCCGGCAACAGTCGGGTAGCTACTATTTCGAATCAATCTTGCATACTCTAATTCCAACTTATGGTATACATCATCCTCGGCAATTTTCGTCAAGATATTCTTATTCTTCACAAAGTAAAGGTCTCCCCGCTGATGAAACTGCTTCAAATAATTCCAAAAATCTCGAAACCGTCTCGCATTGTCTTGGATAAATCCCATAGCAACTCCCCCCTTATTAGCATTCTTACAATCTTCTCGCCTCTGGCAGTCTTACATTGCTCCAATAGCGTTTTTCCCACACATTCTTTTCTTGATCGCGGTTGATTACCTGTATGAGCATAATTGCTGCTGGATTGTCATACGCATAATAATTACCCACTTGGTCCGCACTGACAATTTCTATGCTTAAACAATATTCATCCTGCACCAAACAACCAATATCTACTTCAAAGCTTTTTATTTGTGCCTTTCCTATTTTCACCTGGAAAGGTTCAGACAAACATCCGGCAATCAGAAGCGCATTATTGCGATCTCGTATTCGCAGTATACACCTTGCTTCCTCTATCACAATCTTTGAATCAAAGCAGATTTCATATTTTAGCTTTTCGCCGGCGCTATATTCTGCAATTTGCTTATCAAGAAAACGGAAATGATTTATGAATACTTGCTGACCAAAGTGATAATTACGCTCCTTGGCAGTAAAATCATGATACACAGGCAAAGTGCTATAATCATTGCCCATATATACGCTAATAGCCTCTTCCACGTCGCCGTCGAAGATGATGCGGCCTTTATCCAGCACGATGCAGCGGTCGCAGAGCTTGCGGATCGTGTTCATATTGTGGGAGACATAGAGGACAGTTTTGCCCTGGACGGTAGCGGCATCGCGCATCTTGTCCAGACATTTTTTCTGGAACGCCATATCGCCAACAGCCAGGACTTCGTCCATGATCATAATTTCGCTGTCCAGGTGCGCCGCCACGGAGAACGCCAGCTTCACATACATACCGGAAGAATAACGCTTTACCGGGGTGTCAATAAAGTCCCGCACCTCGGAAAAATCGATGATATCCTCCATCTTGGCGTCGATCTCCGCCTTGGTCATACCCAAAATCGCGCCGTTCATATAGATATTCTCCCGGCCGGTCATTTCCGGGCTAAAGCCGGTGCCTACCTCCAGCATCGAGGCGATCCGTCCGTAAATATCTACGCTGCCCTCCGTAGGGGCAGTGATCCGGGACAAGATCTTCAGCATTGTAGATTTACCGGCGCCGTTGCCGCCGATGATACCAATGGCTTCGCCCTGCCTGATCTCCAGATCAATGCCGTTCAGCGCCCAAAACCGCTGTCCCAGCAGCCGCTGATCGGTGCCGATCTTGGAATTGGGATCCTCCTTGTGCCGGACGCGTGCCCACCAGCTCTGCAGGTCAGCCGTCAGCGTACCGCCGCCGATCTGACCCAGGCGGTACTGCTTCTTCAGACCCTTTATTTTAATTGCAAGTTGTTCACTCATTTTCTTACCTCACACCGTATCCATAAAGGTCTTCTCGACCCGGCTGAAGATCACCACGCCGCAGAAAACCACCAGCGCCATCACAGCCGCGGAAATGCCCCAGTACATCAAATTGAAATCGCCCTGACCCAGGAACGCCCAGCGGAAGGTCTCTGCCGCGCAGGTCACGGGGTTGAGCATCACAGCCTTATACAGCCCGCCGTTGCCCAGTGTGGAAACAGGGTAAACCACGGGGGTAATGTACATCCACAGCTGCACGCCGAAGCCCACCAGCATGGTCAAATCGCGATACTTGGTAGTCAGGCTGGAAATGATAATGCCAAAGCCCAGACCCAGCAGACCCAGGTAAACAATGATCACCGGAAGCATAGCAATGCCGGTAAAGTTCGGCGCGATCTGATTGGTTGCCAGGTAATACACCCAGAAGATCAGGAACATCGCCAGCTGTATGAAGAAATTGATCACACTGAACAGCACCGTTGAGATTGGGCTGACCAGTCTGGGGAAATAGACCTTGCCAAACACGCCGGCGTTTCCGGTGAAGGTGCTTGCTGTGCCGTTCAGGCAAGCCGCAAAATAGCTCCAAACCACATTGCCGCCCATATAGAACAGGATCTGGGGCACACCGTCGGTAGAGATGCCGGCAATGCCGCCGAACACCAATGTGTGGATCAGCGTCGTCAGGATGGGCTGGATGATGGCCCACAGCGGGCCCAGCACCGTCTGCTTATAGCGCACCACAAAGCTGCGCTTGGTAAACAGCCAGATCAGATCCCGGTAACGCCAGACCTCTTTCAGATTAATGTCAAACCATCCGTTTTTCGGCTCCAGATGGGTGTGATACTGCTTGCTCAAATCACTCATAGCTCTCGTTTTCCTTTTCTTTTACGCCTGCTCCAAAATATCCGCAATGCGCTTGCTTGCAAAGCCGTCGCCATAAGGATTGCTGGCGTGACTCATACGCAGGTATTCTTTTTCATCTTCCAGAAGCTGCTTGAAATTCTGATAAATAATCTCTTCATCCGTTCCCACCAGCTTCAGCGTACCAGCGGCGATACCCTCAGGACGCTCGGTGGTGTCGCGCATAACCAGAACCGGCTTGCCCAGACTGGGCGCTTCCTCCTGAATTCCGCCGGAATCCGTCAGAATCAGGTAGCTGCGGTTCATGAAATTATGAAAATCCAGTACATCCAGCGGCTCAATGATATGAATTCTGGGCTCCTGACGCAGATATTTATCCGCGATCTGACGCACCTGGGGATTCATATGGATGGGGTAAATCGCCTTGACATCCGGATGCTCCTCCATCACGCGGCGGATCGCCCGGAACATATGCTCCATAGGCTCACCCAGATTTTCTCTGCGGTGCGCGGTGATCAAAATCAATCTGCTATCTGCAGCCCACTGAAGCTCCGGATGGGAATAGTCATCCTTGACCGTGGTTTTCAGCGCGTCGATGGCTGTATTGCCGGTCACATAGATAGATTCCGGTTTTTTCCCCTCTCTCAAGAGGTTTTCCTTTGACTTTTCCGTGGGTGCAAAGTTATAGGCGCTTAAGATACCAACCGCCTGCCGGTTAAACTCCTCCGGATAGGGGGAATAAATGTTGTAAGTACGCAGACCGGCCTCCACATGGCCTACGGGGATCTGCAGATAGAAGCAGGCCAATGCTGTTACGAATGTTGTGCTTGTATCTCCGTGCACCAAAACAACATCCGGCTTTTCAAGCTCCAAAATCTCTTTAATGCCGTTTAAGATGTTTGTGGTCACATCGAACAGCGTTTGCCGATCCTTCATAATGGAAAGATCATAATCCGGCACAACGCCAAATGCCTGCAGCACCTGATCCAGCATCTGTCGATGCTGACCGGTCACGCAAACCTTGGTCTCAATATTTTTTCTGGATTTCAGCTCATTCACCAGAGGGCACATTTTAATTGCCTCCGGTCTGGTTCCAAACGCCAGCATAACTTTCTTCATATCTGTTGCCTCATACATCAAAAAATTAGGTCTTCCCCGTTATTCTTCTTGTAAAATAGTACAGCCCGATGGCGGCGGGGAGTTTTCCTGCTACACGGTGCAATATACGATATTGGCCGCTTAGGGGTAATTTTTTTACTTTTGATAAAACGATAATCCGCTGCTTCAACGCTTGGGCCTGCTGTTTGAAGCCGCCCTTTCTGGCAAGGCAGTACAGCCAGGCAGCTGTCTGGAACATTCTGCGTTGTGTTTCAACCGCCAACGCATCGCACCCGAGCTGCCGCAGCACCGCTTCCCTCTCCTCCATAATGGGGAAAATATCCAACGATTTGGGAGAAAAGGCTGCGTGAATAATGCTGCTGTGGCGCATCACATAGCCATAAAGCAGGAGATTTGTATAAACCGCCTTTTGGCAATTGGGTAGCAGACGGGTCATTAGCTCCTCGTCCTCGTGGCGGATGCCCTCCCGGAAGCGAAGCTCCCGGAACAGCACCCTGCGGAACAGCTTGGTGCACGAAGACGCCGCCACGCCGCCCATATCGTAAAGATATCGGAAAAAGGCCGGCACTTCTGTCAGTACCTGTTCCTCCCGATCCTGCGCCTCCGGCTGCCAGCTGCCGTCGGTTTCCTGATAGAGAAAATGCACAAAATCTGCATCCGGGTGGCGAGTTGCCACTTCCGTCAACAGCTTTACTGTATCCTGTACCAAATAGTCGTCGCCGTCTACGAACAAGATCCATTCGCCGGCAGCAACCTCCAAACCGGCGTTTCGTGCCGAAGACAAGCCACCGTTTTCCTTGTGAACCACCCGGATCCGGCTGTCTTCCGATGCGTATTCATCGCACAGCGCGCCGCTGCCGTCCATAGAGCCGTCGTCCACCAAAATGATCTCCACATCCGTATAGGTCTGCTTGCGCAGACTCTCTACGCAGGCCGGCAAATATTCACTTATGTTGTACACCGGCACAATGATCGATACCATTTTAAGTCCTACCCAATATGTTTTTTACGGATTGCTTGAGCTTGCGTACAAGCAGATCCCGCTTATTGATATAGTGGCAGCTTTCTGCCAGCTTTTTTTGCTCCGCTCTTGGCTGCTTTGTAACCGCACCCATCACGATCCCACGGAAGGATCTCCGAAGCTTTTCCCCGTCATAAAAATGGGTTTGCCCATTGGTCTTGTCCAGCAGCGCAAAGAAACCGTCCAGCGCCCAAATTTCTTCCGGGGCGCATAGCTGCCCCCCCTGGCAGTAGCAGAAGAAGGCTTCGGGGATCTCAGCTTCTATGCCCAGCTGCCGGACCTGCCTGGTTTTCAGCTTGCGCAGCAACTCCAGATACCGCGGCGACGGATTCTGGGTCACCTGGCTGCCGTGGATCCGATATTTCAGAAGGATATCGGGCAGTGTGGTGATCTGATGCTTTTCCAGCACCCGGCACCACAGCTCGTAATCTTCCAGACCGTTAAACTCCGGATCATATCCGCCCAGATCGCGGATCGCGTCTGCCCGCATCATAACGCTGGGGTGCGCCAAGCCGCAGGCAAACAGCAGATCTACCTTCATCTGTTCCGGCTCCGTTGCGGACCAGCCGGTGCAGATCGTACCCAAGTCATTGAAGCTCTCCACATTTGTGCCCAGCACCGCGACATCTTCATTTGCTGCCATATAGGCCATCTGTTTTTCCAGCCGCTCCGGCAATGCAATATCGTCCGCATCCATTCGGGCGATATATTTACCCTTGGCGGCAGCAAGCCCTTTGTTCAGCGTTTTTGCCACACCCAGATTCTCGTCATTTTTCAGATAGACGATCCGGGGATCTTCATAAGAGAGAACGATCTCCTCGGTGCGATCTGTGGAGCAGTCATTGATGATGATGAATTCGAAATCACCAAAGGTCTGCCCCAGAATGCTCTCAATGGCCTGCGCTATGTACTTTTCGGCATTATACGCCGGCATAATGACGCTGACCATTTTCATCACGCATCCCTCTTACTTTTCGTTTTCTTCCAGAAGATAGCCGTATACGGTTTGCTTTCCATCTTCTGTTTGCTCGCTTAATTTCCCTTTGTAGCTAAGTTTGAAGAAACTGTTGCACGACAGCAGCTTCTCATATTCCTCCTGCACAAAGGGCTCGTTCAAATGCTTTTCCATCAGCCAAATGTTGGGGTTGTTAGGTCCTACTGCATCAATGCTCTCCCGAATCGCCGGCACACCGCAGTAGCCTGCCCACAAAATGTAATCCACGATTACATAGTCAATCAATCTGTCATGCTTTTGCCACCACAGCAGCAAAGCATTGTAAACATATGGAAACAGCGGATTGGTGGATTGCCCCATAAAGAAGAAATTACACCACTTGCCTCTGCAGGCTTCTTTCGGGCACTCTTCCCAGCTCTTAAAGCGCTGCGTAAAATAAGGCCGGGAAAGATATTCCGGCAACTTTTCCTTGATTTTGTCCGACAGGAATACCGTAGAATCAATCCAAGCGCCACCGTATGTGCTGACCAGCGCATAGCGCAAAATATCCGTCATATGAATATTGGTGATCAGCCCTTTATCAAACTTATCAAAGATATAATCCGGAAGTTTCACATAATCATTCAGGTTGTCCCAAGTAATTATGTGCAGCTGTGCAGTTTCAGGCAAACATTTCCGCATCCGATTGATGCATGTTCTTACGATAGGCGGTGCATTTTCCTCGCCCTGCCACCAGCAGACCCAAACCGGAGTTTTCTCCAATTGGATCTTAGGCGTTACATCTGCCCGTTTTCCTTGACAGTAGCTTTCTGTTAAAGAAGAAAGCTCGCGGATCATATAGTCCGACAACACTTTGATATATCTTTTACTCTTTCCCGTAGGAATCAGCACATCCCAGAATTTGACCCGCGCGACCTTGCGACCAAACTCCCGCCGATCCTTGGGATATTCCCTGCAGCAAGCAGCAAACCGCTGCATCAGGTGCTTGATCTTTTTCAGCATTCCTTATCTCCCGTGTTTTTTGTTGGCCAGCCACGCCAGGGCGCATAAAGGCAGCACTTTCTTGCGCTTCATCAGTTTCTCTCGCAATCCGATATTGACGGTCTGTGATAACACCTGCTGCAGACATTCATTGCTGCAAAGGGCTTTAACCTTCTCCCGTCTTTGCCCCATTGTCAGCGGCGAGGTTTTGTAGAAGTAGTTGCAGATCGCGCTAAACGCGCCGCTTAACAGCTGGCGGTTATACACCTGCACATATCCAGCATCGTTATTCCAATGCATTTCCAGCGCCTGCATGATCACCTTATGCGCTGATTTGCAGGCGTCGAAATAGTCCTCGTGATAGCGATGCACGGCGCTTTCGCTGTGCATCAATCGGTAATACAGTGGCCTTTTGAAATACCGCAGGCTGCTGCAGCGACCCATTGCGTACAGATTGAACAGCCGATCCTCAGAAAACTTAATGCCCTCCGGGAAGTGGAGGCCTGCAATACAGCTTCTGCGGTACAAGCACCGGCAAGCAGACCCTGCCATCAGTGCCAGCAGCTCCGGTGTCCAGTCTTTTTTTGTGACGGCGCAATCGCCCTCCAGCAGGGGAATCGTATCCGGCTCTGTCCTTCCGTCACCCCAAACAGTAAAGGCATCCCACATCACAATATCGTGATCACCGATCTGTTGCAACACAGCTTCATAAGTTTCAGGCGCGATCTCATCATCTGCATCCACAAAGCCGATAAAATCGCCGGTTGCGATCTCCAGGCCCGCATTTCTTGCGGCAGAAACGCCCCGATTCTCCTGATGGATCACCTTCAGGCGAGGGTCTTTCTTTGCCCACTGATCACAGATCGCTCCGCTACTGTCTTTTGAGCCGTCATTAATCAGGATCAGTTCCAGATCCTGATGGGTTTGCCTCAAAATGGAGTCTATGCACTTGTCCAGATAGCGCTCCCCGTTATATACAGGAACGATCACACTAACTCTTGACATTCCTTCTCCTTTATCACCTTAACTCTGCCCAGCAGGACGCCCAATATGATGTACGGAATAATATTGGGGCTGGCGGCAAACATACCCAACTCCACCGACTGCTGCCAGAAGATCACGAAAAATGCGGAAATGGCACCCGCCACGCAAATATCGTCCCAATAGGGCAGCGTTTTCTTAATGATCACCATAAAAATACTGATCCACAGGATATAGCCCACTACGCCGTAGGCCACCAGGCAGGCGATCGCGCTGTTGTGGTAGGTGCCAGCATCTACCATACCCGTACCAAACAGGAAATTTTCCGATATCGTCGTCAGAGACCATTTCCAGATCTCCTCCCGGCCGCTGAACATAGTCTTGCCGAACTCTTCCATGCTCCAGGTGTTCAGAATGTTCATATCCGCATTGGCCGCCACCACACATCCCAGCAGGGCTACGATCAGCGGAATATTCAGCGCCAGGAAAATAAGCCAGGTCTTGCGGAAGATTTTTTCAAACGGGATGAAACGGAACAAGATCAGCAACGACAACACGATAGCAATGGAACACGACCGGGACTCCGTCGGCCACAGCAAAAACACATAGGCCGCACCTGCCAGTGTGAGCATGACCATACTCTTCGTATCGCGGATGCCATAATAGGGAATGGTGAAAACGAGGAAGCTGAACAGACCGATCATAGCAATGGAATTGTCATTCCAGCCCGACAGCGCTGTCATATAGTTATAAATAAACAAGATCGCCAGACCCAGTCCGCCATAGGCCAAGCTGACCAGATACAGATCTTCCTTTTTCGGCCGGGTACGGGACAGAATATAGGTCAGCAAAAACACCCACAGATAATGGAAGCTGACGGCCTTATAGCCTTGCAGGTAGGAAACCAGCGCAAACAGCAGCACCGCACAGAACACTGTCAGAAAATGCGCCTTAGGGACGCTCCAACCCCGTCGGGTACGGCATTCCCAGGTAAATACCAGAATCGCCGCTGCCAGCGCAAGTATCCGGGCATATTCAGTTGTGTGGTAAGCGTTGCCCAGACCCGTGCCATTAAGCAACGCGATCAGCCACAGGAAAACCATACCGCCGGTATACAGAATTGAACTCATAATTTCACCTTAATGTAATTGCTATTGAACTCTTAGATCCCCCGAAACAGCTTGTAGTACACTATGAAAAACATTCCGGGGACTATGGCCACCGCCACAAGGATCTTATGTTTTCCGTCATATTTCAGTTCTTTTCGCCTGCAGATCCAGCGGAAGCACCAATATTTGCCCCCGTGCACGATCCGCTCTTTCCAGCCTTGCTGCAGATCAATCCGCTGCAGAAAATATAAACAGTAGCCGCTAGGATTTTGCTTCATCAGCCGGGAAGCATCACTGGAGTAACCGTCCGCTTGATACTCGCAAACGGTGACGGTTTTGGGAAGCAGCGCAAATATTCCTTCCTGATCCATTTGGTCATAGACCACACACTCCGTCACAAACCGTTCGCCGGAAAATACCGGAAACGGGAAACGGCGCGCAAACGCAGTTTGAAACGCAAGAGAAAACTCGCCCCGACATCCAAATTCCCCGGCCAACCGGTGCATTTTGGTCTGCTGCAGGTCCTCCGGAAAATGGTCGCTCAACAGCCTTCCGTCCAAGTCTTCCTTGTACGCAACAATGCCGCTTTCGCCATTCAGCCGGGTAATTTTTTCTTCCAGTGCAGCTATGGCGCCCTCTGCCAACAGATCGTCAGAATCCACACAGAGAAACCATTCTCCCGCTGCCTGCTCCAACGCCAAATTGTGGGCAGTATGCTTGCCGCCATTTTCTTTCCTTATGTACCGGATATTGATTTTTCCCTCGTCAATAAACGACTGAACAACGGTCTGTGTATTATCTGCAGATCCATCGTCTACGATCAGCCACTCAAAGTCGCCGCGGGTCTGATCGCACAAGCTGCGGTACAGCCGGGGTAATGTTCCTGCCCGATTATAGGCAGGGGTAAAAACTGTCAGCATATTATTTCCTCTTTAACCAACGGAAGCAATCTTTTCCAAAGATGCGCCGCAGAAAACGCGTGATTTTGCTTCGAAACCGCACTGCCGGTGATACCCAAGATTTATTAAACCAATGAATTGCCGCAGTATTCGCCGTTTTGTGCAGGATGCCCGTTGCATTGTCATAAGGGCAAAATACATCTTGCGGATATAGTGCAAACCCGTCGACAATCTGAAATTTCCCGTTGGGAACGAAGCCTTTTTCGGTCAGCATTTGCGTGATGATGATCACATTTGTTGTCGTATCAATGGTACCGTCTTCCTTAACGAACGCTCTGTCTGTATAATAAGACAGCAACTCCTCAAAAAGCGGAAATTTTTGCTCACCGGCCATAATTCCCGTGGGAATATGTATCTCTGATTCAAAGCCGGAAAAGCCATGATTGTCCAAAAATACATCCAGATTTTTTGTCAGCTCTACATCGGTATCCATGTAGATGCCGCCCTGAGTATACATTGCATAGAGCCGTACGAAATCTGTTACAAAAGCAAACTTTTTGTTTTCGTATGCCTCTTTGACATATCTGCAAGTGTTAATGTCAAAGCTTTCCTCATCCCAGCGGATGATCTCATAATCCGGGCAAAACTTTTCCCAGCTGGCTATGCACTTTTTCGCCAGCTCCGGCAATTCCTTTCCGCCAAACCAGCAATAATGGATCTTCTTTGGTATCATTTCGTCAAACTCCCCAGACGCTTTTTGTGCAGCTTTTCATACAGCCACGCAGGCATCAAGCCCACCAAAATCGGCCGCAGACTGCGCAGATAATTGTATGCCGGCAGCTTCAGCAGCCGCACCGCCTTGCACAGTACCCGGGCCTCATTGATACGATAGCGGAATTTTCTGCGGCCAAAGGCATTGCGGTCATCCCGCATCTGATACAGCGGCTCATCCAGATTCATTCCCCGGTAACCGGCGGCATAGAGCTTGACCCACAGATCGTAATCCTCAACCCGCAGATACTTATCATCGTCGGTATAGCCGCCGACCTCCTCCATCGCCGCCCGGCGCACCATACAAGGTGCGTGGCAGAAGGGGGTGCCGTGCGGGAAATCGGATTTTGTAGGAAACAGAATCACATGTCCTCTGCCCCACTGGCCACCCTCATCAAAATAAGCCATTGCCGTACTGACCACCGCCATATCAGGGTTCGCCTGCAACGCTTGAATTTCCTTTTCAAACCGATCCGGCGAGCAGAGATCATCGCCATCCATACGGGCCACAAATTCGCCGGAGGCCTGGGCCAGACATCTGTTCAGCGTATAATTCAGCCCCATATTCTTCTCGTTCTTCAGAAGAACGATCTTCTCAGGAAACTGCTGACGGTAGTGCTCCGCCACAGCATATGTACGGTCTTTGGAGCCATCATCGCACAGGATCAGCTCCCAGTCGGTATATGTCTGGGCAAGAATGGACCCAATGGCTTCCGACAGCGTCCCCGCGCAATTGTAGATCCCCATTAAAACAGAGATTTTTTTCTCCATATGTAACCTCTTATAAGCAATTCATCAGCCGCTTCCGGTCTTCCAGGATGTATTCCTCCAGCTTCGTCTGTTCAAATCCCTCCGCACCGAAGGAATGTGCCCGCTGTGCGAAACGCTTGCGCAGTTCCGGATCCTCCTGTAGCTTCCGCATTCCCGCATACAGCGATTCGATGTTCTCTTTTTCCACCACGATGCCCGTTTCATTGGGGAGCATAGCGTCCGTCGGGCCGGGAATGTCTGTAACGATCACCGGGACGCCCATCGTCTCTGCCTCGACCACAGCGCTGCCGAAGCCTTCCCGATGGCTGGGCAATATGTACACATCCATTGCCGATAGGTACTGCTCCACCACATCGGTATATCCGCAAAACAGCACCCGTGGCTCATTTTCTGCCCAGGTCAGCAATTCCTGATCCAAGGTCTCCGTTTTCTCCAAATATCCCACCAGCATCAGCCAGGCATCCGGCTTTTCTTCCAGGATGCGCTTACCGGCGGCAAACAGTTCATTGACGCCCTTATCACCGGTGATGCGACCGATAAAGCCGTAGACGAAATCATACTCGCCAATTTCACATTGCTGACGAACTGCTTTCCTCCACTGCTCCTTATGGGCAATGTCGAATTTCTGCAGATTCACGCCGCAGGCGCTTCCGCTGCCGATGACGCCGCTTTTTTTCTCAGGATACAAACCCTCCGCGTGGCTGAATTTCAAATTGCCGAAACTATCCGGCTCAATCCAGGTAGACCAACGGCAAATAATCTTTTCGAGCATTTTGAAGAATCTGCGTTTCATTCCCGTGAAACCCACATAGGCAATGCCCCACTGGCAGTAAAGCCGCACAGGTACCCGGGCGATCTTCGCTGCGAAGGATGCGTAAAACGACGCATTGGGTGTCGAGTACTGCACCAGATCAAATTTCTCCTTGCGGAACACCTTGATCATTTGCATCATTGCCTTAACGCCGGCAATATTCACACCGCGCTGCATCGAGATGGGGATATACCGAACGCCCTCCGGGAGCTGCTCCTGCAGCTGGGGATCTTCGTGACAGATCACGGTGATCTCCCAATCGGTGTGCTCCTTGAAATAACGGATGATCGGCAGGACAAACGCGCGGATGGTCAATGATACAGTTGTAACAAAACAAAGCTTCTTCATTCTATCTTCCTCGCAGGTACGAATACAGAGGTCTCAGGGGTCTAAATCGGTCAATTTGACCGCGATTTTCAGCAAAATTCCATTTTTTGCAATATGCCCATAGTATGACACTTTATTATAGCATTTTTTTAGGCGGAATGCAACAAAATTTTAACATTTTCGTAACGGTTTCTTGCGCAAAATTGTCAAAAAATTGCAAAAATTGCCCCGGATTTTATAGCAAAATCCGAGGCATCTTTGCTTGTGCGAAAATTGTATTTTTCTGCCTATTTCAGGCATCTCCTAATAGGGCTTTTTATCCCATCCGATATGTAGTGGATTACGACACTGGCAAACGCAGTTGCAGCCAATGCTGCCACAATACCGACGGCAATATTAGGTGCAGCCCAAATCAGAGAGGTATTGTATCCAATAAACATACAGTGCGTCAAATATACCTCATAGGAATATTTATCTGCTATTTTTAGCATTTTACTGTATGTCTTTACCGGCGTAAATGCCCGATACAGCCAATAGAATAACACAAAGCCCACAATTGTCTGCGTATAGACAAACATCAGCTCTGCCACCGCTTCGGGAATTCCGATATTGGGAGTATAGCGGACCCACGCAACCACTACTATCGCTGGTAGAGACAGCACTGTAAACAGCCGCATAACCGGCCTGATTTCTTTTTCTGCAATGCTGTATCTTTTGAAAACAAAATAAGGCAGATAAAATCGCAGCAAAATTCCCGTGCTAAGCAATGTAATTCCCGTTAATTTCTCAGCAAGCATTGTCACGCCCTGCAGTGCCACAACAGACGCGGCCATAATTGCCCAAAATGCGAATTCCGAACCTTTTTTGCAGTTGATTTTCTGTAAAAGCGGAACTGTCAAGTAGAAAAACAGCAGATAGGTCAAAAACCACAGTTGCACGAACATAAATGAATTTCTGGCATACACCTGCAGCCCTACGCAGGACAAAACTGTGCCCCAAGCCTTTTCTGCATTGAGTTCTCCTCTGATTCCAAATATACCCAGAACAACTGCGCCTACCAGCACGCTCGGGATAATAATTTCCAGGAATCTATGCAAATACCATTTAGGAACATTTGTGATATCCCTTTGCGAATACAGAAAAGCAGATATGCAAAAGAACATCACCAAGCCCAAATTCAGCCAATCGGTAATCATATGTATCGGTGCATAAAGCCTCTCCATTTGCTGCGTAATATGTAGGATCACTACAGCAGCCGTGCAGATCAGTCGTATCGCAGATATTTGAATATTTCTTTTCATTTCTCGCTCCTTAGCTTTTATCCGTCCGCCAGAATGTCATCATTAATCTACCATACTGCAATCTAATTTGCAATATATGATTCGATTTCGAGCCGTATATAGATAAAGCACTGTGCTTGTGACCTCCCAACCCGGAATTCACAGCCCGAAGGCTGCCAACGAAAAAAGACAGCCAGCCGAAAGGCTGACTGTCTTTTTGAGGCTAGCGGTACTGAAAAATATATCTACTTATTTTTTGCATACAACATCTCAAAGAAAGCGGAATTTTCATTGACGATCCTGTTTGGCAAAATCAAAGTAAAGAAATCATCACACTTCAAACGCCACAAGCCAAAAAACAGATTTCTTATGCTTCATAAAATCGTATTCCAATTCCAAATCGGTGTGGCGCAAACGAACAACCAAAAGTTCGTCGAAAATCAGCATCTGCAGTATTCCTTGATGATTCTTTATGTATCCGTCCAAAGTGTCGAAAAAGGAAAATTTGCTTAAAACAAGACAGAATACGATAATGGCAGCAGCTACCATTACCAGCCAAACATTCCAAAACACAACGGCCATTAACAAAAACACAATTGCAGCAATGATAAATACAATCATTCTTTCACCAAAAAGATAATCAAACCATAACAACTGCTTTACTTCCCTGTCGGTAAGTGAAAAAGATATTTGCCAAAGCGGTTGCTTTTCTGATTTGTATCTTTCATCAACATCTTCTTCCGGATAAGAAATCGGGGAATTAACCGAAAATCGCCATCGACAGCGCCTTTTCAAGAATGTTTCAATATCGTATAGTTCCGTATTGTGTTTTTCGCTGTTCCCAACAGAAACAGAAATATAAAGACCTTCCTTTAAGTAAAGGATAATCCCGTCTTCGAACATTTCCACGATTTAAATATCTTTGTATAAGAACCCTCTCCTGGTCTTTAAATGAGAACAAACAAAATTTTCATATGTGAATTTCAAAGTATAATATTCGTTTTGCTTTAACTGAAACAGTGGCGAAAAGGTGCCATTTACATGCCTTATCATTGAATTTTGGTTTCCAAAAGAAACGCGAATGCGAAAACACGCGTTCTTATCGTTGTAAAATAAGCCCATTAAATCACCACCTTTTAGTGACTTTAATTATATCATAACAAGTAAAAAACACAATGAATTTAGTTCAAATCCTCCCCAAAGGTCGATTTTGGGAAATGATATCTTTTCCGGTGCTACATTATGGTTGTGAAAGACACACGCGAGCCTACGCCCTGTTGCGGTGCCCGATAAAATCTTCGGGCTTGCGCTTTTCCTCGATTTTATCGACCGCTGCACACAAAGCACCTGCACTTCATCTGCCACTGGCAGCGTGCAGGTACTTTGTCCCAACGAGCTACGCTCGCCCCGCTCATAACCCGGAGGTCGGCTGGAATCTTTCTTCATAACCAAAGAAAACACCACCCGTTTGGGTGGTGTTTTCTTTGGTTGCGGAGGCAGGACTCGAACCTACGACCTCCGGGTTATGAGCCCGACGAGCTTCCAACTGCTCTACTCCGCGATATGAGCGCACACCTTGAGTGCCTGCATATTGTAGCACGGCAGCGCGGGTTTGTCAACCCCTTTTTACGGGAACTGCGCGCCGCCACACCCTATTATATCCATTCTGTCTTTTCTTATACCTGATTGCAAAGCCGGCCGGAGTATGGTATCATTAATACACAAACCTACGGGAGCTGATCATATGCCTGTCGAACTGAAAACTGCCCGGGGCGAGGCTCTGCTAAAAAGTAACGCTACCCCCTGGGCTGTCTATCCCCGTCCCCAGATGCGCCGGGATTCCTATCTGAATTTAAATGGCTGCTGGGATTATACCTTAGTCTCCCACGGTGATTTGCCGCAGCAATATCCCCTTAAGATCCGCGTACCGTTCTGCCCGGAAAGCCAGCTTTCCGGTATTGGCGAGCACCCTCAGGACGGACATTTCATCTGGTATCACCGGTCTTTCACATTGCCTGAAGGCTTCAACAAAGGCCGCGTCTTGCTGCATATTGGCGCAGCAGATCAAACCACACAGATTTATGTAAACCAACAATATTTGACTGAGCATTGGGGCGGTTACGATTCCTTCTGCGTGGATATCACCGATGCGCTGCAGGAAAACAACGAGCTGCTGATCCGCTGCCGGGACGATCTGCGCAACAAAACCTTCCCCTACGGCAAGCAGACCCTGAAGCGGGGCGGAATGTGGTACACTCCGGCGTCCGGCATCTGGCAGAGCGTATGGCTGGAAAGTGTGCCGGAGCATTATATTGAAAAGCTGCACATTGAAAATCAGGGTCTTGGCGTCCGGATTTCCATCCAGCCCCAGCTGGATGGCACGGTCACCGTCCCCGGCGTGGGAGAATTTGCTCTTTCCGACGGAAAAGCGCAGATCACACCGGAAGATCCCCATTTGTGGTCGCCGGAAGATCCCTATCTGTACGATTTTTCCGTGGAAACGGCGGAAGATCGGATCGAATCTTACTTTGCGATCCGCACGCTGGACATTCAAACCATCGACGGCTATCCCCGGCTGTGTCTCAACGGCAAGCCCTACTTCTTCCACGGCCTGCTGGATCAGGGCTACTGGCCCGACGGCCTGTTCACCCCGGCTGCAGCGGAATGTTACGCCGAGGATATCCTTGCGATGAAAAAACTGGGCTTCAACACCCTACGCAAGCACATCAAAGTTGAGCCCGAGGAATTTTACTACCAGTGCGACAAGCTGGGTATGGTGGTTTTTCAGGATATGGTCAACAACGGCGACTACAATTTCCTGCGGGATACCGCTCTGCCCACTATCGGCTTGCAGAAGCTGAATGACCGGCATTTGCATCGAAACAAGCTTACCCGCCACCTTTTCCTGAAGAGTATGGAAGCAACAGTAAATCAGCTGAAAAACCACCCCTGTATCTGCTACTGGACCATCTTCAACGAGGGCTGGGGTCAGTTTGACAGCGACAATGTCTGCGAAAAGTTCCGCCAGCTGGACAGCAGCCGATTCATCGACGCCACCTCCGGCTGGTTCCGCCGGCACAATACGGATGTGGACAGCCGCCACATATATTTCAAGCCCGTGAAGCTGACTGCCGGGGACAAGCCTCTTGTTCTGTCGGAATTTGGCGGCTATTCCTACACGCCGGCCGGCCATGTTTTCAACACTGAGAAGACCTATGGCTACGGCAAGTTTGCCGATCAGGCAGCCTTTGCCGACGCGGTGGAAAAATTGTATCTGGAGCAGATCGTCCCGGCATCCCACAAGGGCCTTTGCGCCGCAATTTACACACAGGTTTCCGATGTTGAGGACGAAACCAACGGTCTGCTGAGCTATGACCGGAAGGTGTGCAAGCTGGATGCGCAAACAATGCAGAAAATTGCAGAAAAGGTGAAATTTTAACAAAACCGGGGCGAAATCGCCCCGGTTTTCATCTTTCCAGCATTGCTTTTTTCAGTTTTTGCAGCGCCTTCTTTTCCACTCTGGAAACATAGCTGCGGCTGATTCCCGTCTTCTCCGCCACCTCCCGCTGCCGGCTCGGACGGCAGCCGCAGAGCCCATAGCGCATACAGATCACCTGCCGCTCCTGCTCTGTTAGGCAAGTCTTCACAGCCTCCCGTACCAAGGCGATCTGCTCCCGGGTACTGATGATCTCCAGCAGGTCTTCATCATCGCTGATTACATCCATCAGCGACAGCGCCGCCCCATCTGTTCCCGTTTCGATGTAATCCGACAGCGACACATCCTGACTGGACTTCTTCTGACTGCGAAAATACATCAGGATCTCATTTTCCACGCAGCGGGCGGCGTAGGTGGCCAGCCGTGCGCCCTTGGTCGTGTCAAATGTTGTTATGCCTTTGATGAGCCCGATGGTACCGATGGAGATCAGATCCTCCTGGTCGGAGGTCTGGGCATAGTACTTCTTCACAATATGGGCAACCAGCCGCAAATTGCGCTCGATCAGTATATTCCGCGCCTCCAGATCCCCGGCCGCGGACAGCTGCAGATAGTGCCGCTCCTCCTGGGCTGTCAGCGGCTTTGGAAAGCTGCCCGTTGATAACTGCAGAGAATACAGCAAGCTGCTGAGCATCAGCCATACAGCTGCGAGCATATTTTTCACCCCCAAAGCACTCTATTCGCCGCAGCCCGTCCACATTCTTAGAAAAATGCAGGAAAAATTGCAAGTTTTTCATAGACTTTTGCAGAAAAATCTTGTATGATAGATTTGTGAAAAAATGGCAACCCATCATACTGTGCAGGAGGTACAATATGCTAGACGAATCTTACTACCGCAAAACAGATGAGATCATCTCCCGGTACATCCGGGATGCCCGGTCTCTGATCCCCATTATGCAGGATATTCAGGCGGAATACCGCTACCTGCCCCCTGAGCTTTTAAGCTATGTCGCCAAGCAGATCGGCATTACGGAGGCAAAAGCCTATTCTGTCGCCACCTTCTATGAGAATTTCTCCTTTGAAGCCAAGGGCAAGTATGTGATCAAGGTCTGCGACGGTACTGCCTGCCATGTCCGCCATTCCACACCGGTGCTGAAGGCACTTTGGAAGGAGCTGGGCTTAAGCCCCAAGCAGCACACCACCGAGGATATGATGTTCACCGTAGAGACCGTTTCCTGCCTGGGTGCCTGCGGTCTGGCACCGGCTATGATGGTCAATGATCAGGTCTACCCCGCTATGACTCCGGAAAAGGCCGTAGCGCTGATTGAAGAACTGAGGAGGAAAGGCTAATGATCCACAATTTAAATGAACTGAACCAGGCCAGCGAAGCTGCCCGTCAGCAGCTGCAGGCTTACGATTGCCGGATCCTGGTCTGCTCCGGCACCGGCTGTATCGCCACCGGCTCCAATAAGATCCACCAGATCTTTGAAACATTGGTCAGCAACACCCCCGGCGTGGAGCTTGTATTCTCCCCCTGCGGCGGCAATCACGAGGAAGCCGCTGTCGGCGTTAAGAAGACCGGCTGCCAGGGCTTTTGTGAGTTGGGTCCCCTGGTCCGTATTCAAAAGGGCGACAAGGTGATCCAGTATGTCAAGGTCCAACCCGAAGACTGCGAGGAGATCGTGGAAAAATCCGTTTTGCACGATGAGGTGATCACCCGGCTGCTGTACCACAAGGCAGATACTCCCTATGTTTCCCCCCATGAGATCCCCTTTATCGCCAAGCAGACCCGAATCGTTCTGGAAAACTGCGGTAAGTTTGATGCTGAATCTCTGGATGAATATCTGGCTGCCGGCGGTTTTGAAGCGCTGAAAAAGGCGCTGTTCTCCATGAGCCGCGACGATGTGATCGACGAGGTCGACAGATCCGGTCTGCGGGGCAGAGGCGGCGGCGGCTTCCCCACCGGTCGGAAGTGGAAGCAGGTTGCCCGCCAGGCAGAAGCCCATCGCTTCGTTGTCTGTAACGGCGACGAAGGTGACCCCGGCGCATTTATGGACGGCTCTGTTATGGAAGGCGATCCCTTCAAGCTGATCGAAGGTATGATGATCGCCGGCTATGCTGTCCGGGCTGAAAACGGCTACATTTATGTCCGTGCGGAGTATCCTATGTCCGTTGCCCGTCTGTGGAATGCGATCCACCAGCTGGAGGAGCGCGGTCTGCTGGGCGACAACATTATGGGCACCGATTTCTCCTTCCATATGCACATCAACAAGGGCGCCGGCGCATTTGTCTGCGGCGAAGGCTCGGCTCTGACCGCTTCTATCGAAGGCAACCGCGGTATGCCCCGCACCAAGCCCCCCAGAACTGTGGAAAAGGGTCTGTGGGAAAAGCCAACCGTGCTGAACAATGTGGAAACCTACGCCAATGTGCCCAAGATCATTCTGCAGGGTGCCGATTGGTTCCGCTCCATCGGTACTGCCGGCAGCCCCGGCTGCAAGACCTTCTCTCTGACCGGTGCGATTGAGAACACCGGCCTGATCGAAGTTCCCATGGGCACCACCCTGCGGGAGATCATCTTTGATATCGGCGGCGGCCTGAAAAACGGTGCTGAGTTCAAGGCTGTGCAGATCGGCGGTCCTTCCGGCGGCTGTCTGACGGAAAAGCATCTGGACGAGCCTCTGGATTTTGACTCTGTAAAGAAATTCAACGCCATCGTCGGCTCCGGCGGTATGGTGGTTATGAGCACCGACACCTGTATGGTGGAGGTCGCCCGCTTCTTTATGAGTTTCACCCAGCGGGAATCCTGCGGTAAATGCACCCCCTGCCGTGAAGGCACCAAGCGGATGCTGGAAATCCTGGAGCGGATCGTCGGCGGCGAAGGCAAGCTGGAGGATCTGGACACCCTGGAGGAGCTGGCTACCATGATCCAGACCATGGCTCTGTGCGGTCTGGGCAAATCCGCTCCCCTGCCCGTTCTGTCCACTCTGTCTACATTCCGGGATGAATACATCGCCCATATCGTAGACAAGAAGTGTCCTGCCAAGCAGTGTACCGCACTTCGCACCTTCAGCATCATTCCCGTGCTGTGCAAGGGCTGCTCCAAGTGCTCCCGCAAGTGTCCTGCCGATGCCATTTCCGGCGTTGTCGGCAAGCACTTTGTCATTGATCCCAATAAGTGTATCAAGTGCGGCGCTTGTAAGGACAGCTGCCCGTTTGATGCGATCTATGTAGAAGATTAAGGAGGTGGACAAAAATGGGTACGATTACGATCAACGGTAAAAAGGTTGAATTTACCAACGAAAAAAATGTTTTGTCCATCATCCGCAAGGCCGGCATTGAAGTTCCTACGCTGTGCTACCAGCCGGAGCTGAGCGTTTTCGGCGCTTGCCGTCTTTGCACCGTGGAGGATGACCGCGGCCGCTGCTTCGCCTCCTGCTCAGAAGAGCCCCGGGACGGTATGGTTATCTATACCCATACCGAGCGTCTTCGCAAGCACCGCAAGCTGATCATTGAGCTGCTGCTGGCTGCCCACTGCCGCGACTGTACCACCTGCGACAAGCACGGCAAGTGTACGCTCCAGAAGCTGGCTTATCAGCACGGCATCAATACCGTCCGCTTCGCAAATCACCGGGAAGAAATGCCCGTTGACTTCTCCTCCCCTGCTGTTGTCCGGGATCCCGGCAAGTGCATCCTCTGCGGCAACTGCATCCGGGTCTGCAACGAGATTCAGGGCGTCGGCGTTCTGGGCTTCGCCCACCGCGGCACCGAGGCTATGGTATCGCCTGCCTTCGAGCGGAAAATGTCCGAAACCAACTGCGTTGCCTGCGGCCAGTGCCGCGTTGTATGTCCCACCGGTGCACTGACCATTCACCACAATATGAGCGAGGTTTGGCACGCCCTGCTGGATCCCGATACCAGGGTCATCGCGCAGGTCGCTCCTGCCGTCCGTGTTGCCGTCGGCGAAGCCTTTGGCCTGCCCAAGGGCGAAAATGCCATGGGCAAGATCGTTGCCGGTCTGCACCGTATGGGCTTTGACGAAGTATTCGACACCACCTATACCGCTGACCTGACCATTATGGAGGAGTCCAAGGAATTCCTGGACCGGGTCGGTAAGGGTGAAAAGCTGCCGCTGCTGACCTCCTGCTGCCCCGCTTGGGTCAAATTTGTGGAAAATGAGTATCCGGAATTCAAGAAAAACATCTCCACCTGCCGCAGCCCCCAGCAGATGTTCTCTGCCATTTTGAAGGAGTATTACCGTGATCCGGCCCACTCCGGCGGCAAGAAGACCTTTGTTGTGTCCATTATGCCCTGCACCGCCAAGAAGATGGAGGCAGCACGGCCCGACGCCTACACCTACGGTGAAAAGGATACCGACATTGTTCTGACCACACATGAGCTGATCCGTATGTTCGATGCTCACGGTGTCAATCTGGAGACTATGCCCAGCGAGGCCTGCGATATGCCCTTCGGCATTGGCTCCGGCGGCGGCGTTATCTTCGGTGCCACCGGCGGCGTGACGGAGGCAGTTCTGCGCCGTCTGGCCGACGGCCACGATGCCGCCACACTGAAGGCCATTGCTGCCAGCGGTGTCCGGGGCGATCAGGGCATCAAGGAGATCACCGTTCCTTATAACGGTATGGATGTGAATATCTGTGTTGCCTCCGGTCTGGCCAATGCCCGTAAGGTGCTGGAAAGCGTCAAGTCCGGCGAAAAACAGTATCATTTCATTGAGGTTATGGCCTGCCCCGGCGGCTGCGTTATGGGCGGCGGTCAGCCCACCGACGGCACCCGGGTACAGCGTGCCAAGACCAGAACCCGGGGTCTGTACGCAGCCGACGGCGAAATGGTCATCAAAAAGTCCAACGAAAATCCCCTGATGGATGTGTTCTACAACAGCTATTTCAAGGACAAGGTCCACGATCTGCTGCATAATCATCAGGACTGACCGAAAGTAAAGAAATCCCCATTCCCGTTTGGGAATGGGGATTTTACTTTTGTTATAGGCCGATCTGGCGGAGGAAGTTTTCTGTTTCCTCCGACTGTGCCTTATCGGCACGCAGCGTCAGCTGCGCTTCGCGCACCGAGCGCTTCAGCCGTTTGCCGAACAGCAGCTGAAACCATCGCCACAACAGCATCACCGGATACAGGATCGGGCATTTTTCCAGCGCGCGATAGCGGTACTTCAGCTCCCGATAGGGCATAAATACACGGTTCAGCAGATATTTCAGCTTGCCGCCCTTGCGGTGCTGCTTGATGATGATCCGCTGCTTTTTTGTGCCGTAGGTGCCGCCGGCCAGAAGGAACTGCTCCATCTTTTCCGTCAGCGGTGTAGGCGCTTCGCCTTCAAACCACACCGCGATCAGCGCCAGAACGGCATCGTAGAATTTTTCAATATTGCACTGCTTCAGATACTTGCGCAGCGTTTCTTCATCATAGGCATTGCACCGACGCAGCAGGAAAATATCCAACGCAGAGCGGATGCCGCTGCCGCCGCCGGTAAAATGGTAGGCCATATGGGCCATCAGGTGAAATGCCAGGAAATCATTGTCCAGCGCATAGCGGTATCGGGTCTCAGGAACTGCAAATTCCCAAACACGGCCCAGCAGCCGGTCGATATTCTCCATAGTTTCCAGGATGGAAAAATGCAGCTCCAAATGGACGCCACTGGGAGCAAAAAACCACATATCGTGGTATTTTTTCTTGTGGTCGGTGGTGTAGGAAAGCTCCCGGATCAGCGCCTGCGCTGCCCGTTCCAGATCCTCTTCCCGAATCAGAATATCCAGATCGCAGCTGGTGCGCATCCAGGGCTCGGGGTAAAATTTCCGGATCACAGCACCCTTGAGCGGAATATGGGGGATCTGCTGCTTTTCAAAAATGTCACAGATCCGCTTCAGCTCATACTCCAGCTGCACATATCTTTGCACAGCAGTGAATGTGGCACAGCTCAGATCTTCCAACGCCGCACTTGCCTGAAGATCCAGCGGCGCCAGCGCCTGACCCGGCATATGGGCAAGATCGTGCGCTTTTGCGAGAGTATAAACCCGTTCCAGGGCTTCGGGGGTGCACGCTTCTTTTACGGCATCGGAAACCGCTTCTTTGCAGGCCGCAGCCCGCAGCAAAGAAAGCAGGATCTTCTCCGGGGTCATATTCTCGCTCCTTTCTTCCATCTGATGCGCAGACTTAGTATTTTCTCCAGACCATCTTGTCCACCACACCGGTGTAGGACTGAATGATCTTCACCACCTTGGCAGAAACATTTTCTTCGATGTAGTCCGGCACGGGAATGCCATAGTCGCCATTCAGGTTCATCTGCACCGCGGTGTCCACCGCCTGCAGCAGATGCGCCTCATCAATGCCGGCCAGCACGAAGCAAGCCTTGTCCAGCGCCTCGGGACGCTCGGTGGAGGTGCGGATGCAAACTGCAGGGAACGGCTTTCCGATGCTGGTGAAGAAGCTGCTTTCCTCCGGCAGCGTACCGGAATCGGACACCACCGCAAAGGCATGCATCTGCAGGCAGTTATAGTCGTGGAAGCCCAGGGGCTCATTGGTGCGCACCCGGGGATCCAGCCGGAAGCCCGTGGCCTCTAAGCGCTTCTTGGAACGGGGGTGGCAGGAATAAAGGACAGGCATATCGTATTTTTCCGCCATTTTGTTGATGGCGCTAAACAGAGAAAGGAAATTCTTTTCTGTGTCGATATTTTCCTCCCGGTGGGCAGACAGCAGGATGTACTTGCCCTTTTCAAGACCCAGGCGCTCAAGCACATTGCTGCTTTCGATCTCGGCAAGGTTTTCGTGGAGAACCTCTGCCATGGGAGAGCCGGTGACAAAAGTGCGCTCCTTGGGCAGGCCGCAGTCGGCAAGATATCGGCGGGCGTGCTCGGAATAGGCAAGATTGACATCTGCGATGATATCCACGATCCGGCGGTTGGTCTCCTCCGGCAGGCACTCATCCTTGCAGCGGTTGCCAGCTTCCATATGGAAAATGGGAATGTGCAGCCGCTTCGCGCCAATGACAGAAAGGCAGGAGTTGGTATCGCCCAAAACCAGCACAGCATCCGGCTTAATTTCCGCCATCAGCTGATAGCTCTTAGCAATGATGTTGCCCATCGTCTCGCCCAGGTCAGCACCCACGGCGTCCAAATAGACCTCCGGCTCTTCCAGCTTCAAGTCCTTGAAAAAGACACCGTTGAGGTTATAGTCATAGTTTTGACCGGTGTGGGCGAGAATCGTGTCGAAATACTGCCGGCATTTCTTGATCACCGCCGCCAGACGGATGATCTCCGGCCGGGTGCCCACCACGATCAGCAGCTTCAGCTTGCCGTTATTCTTGAAGGATGCCATATTCATTCCTCCGATTTCTTGATGATTTTTTCGTAAAGCTCCACATATTTTTGGAGCTGGGTCTGCTTTTCAAAATTGTCCAGCACCCACTGTCTGCAGGCGTGGGAATAGGCTTCTTTGGGGCTTTCCAGCACCTTTCGGCAAAGGCAAACCAAAGAATCCGCATCGCCGTCAGCCGCCAATGCGCCGCATTGGGGCGCAACCAGCTCTCGGCTTCCGGTATTATCGTAGGCAACCACCGGCGTGCCGCAGGACATGGCCTCCGCCGTAACCAGGCCGAAGGTTTCCGCCCGGGACGGATTGACAAACAGATCCGCCGCGCTGTACAGGTCGATCAGCTCCTGCCGGTCGTTTGTAAAGCCGATGCAGCGCAGATTTTCTTTCTTGGGAACGCCGTTGTCTTCGCCCACCAGGATCACCGTAGCGCTGTCGCGCAGTTCATCGGCGATCTGCAAAAACTCCTGCAAGCCCTTTCTTTCGCTCCAACCCTGGGATACGCCCAGGATCAGCTTGTTTCCTTCGGGGATGCCGTATTTTTCCCGAACCTCAGCAGTATTATTTTGGGGTTTAAACAGATCTGTGTCGATCCAGTTGTAGATGTAGGTATTGATTTTTGCGCTGCGCAGCATCGACTTCCCGGCAGCTTCTGCCGTCCACTTGGAAACGCCGTTTACCGCCAAAACGGGGATGCGGCTATACAGATCTTCCTTGATGCGGTACATTTCGGCACCGGCTTTGCGCAAGCGCTTATCAACCGCAAGGCAATTTTTGCATCCCTTTTCCCATTGATCACAATCGTGATAAATATAATGCGCGCAGTAGCCGCAGGTAAACGGCCAGCTGTCGTGGACAGTGACCAGCGTGGGGATCTTATGCTGCCCCAGAAAGTTCAGCAAATAGGGCAAATGAATGAAATTGCTGTGCAAATTGTGCAGATGCACCACATCGGGCTGAATCCGCAAAAGCTCCCGGCAGGCCCTTTTCGTCGCCGCCTTGGAATGCCAGCCCTGCTTTCCGTCAATGCGGCGCAGCAGCGCGTGGCGCTTGTGATCCAGCGTGCTGCCAATGCGGTAAAATGCGGCATTTTCGTCCGCCCGGCAGGTGATCGCCCAGAATATGTGATTTTCGTGCCCCTGCGCTTTCAGCGCACAGGCGATATCCTGCGCGATCCGTCCGGTGCTTCCAACGCCGTAGACCGCATTGATTTGCACAATTTTCATACACGCCTCTTACAGTTCGCTGTTTTTCTTTCTGGCCAAATGCTCTCTGTCGCCGGGCAAGGAGATGGTATTGCCCTCCACCGGCTGGGAATTGCGAATAGTGCTGACAAAATCCTGAATTCTCGCGTCATAATCCTCGCCCAGCACGGCATAGGGGTCGATGGCGATGCAGCAGAAGCCCACATCCATACCGTTTCCGTCGGGAGAATAAAAACGACCGATCTTATTTAAGTATGCCGCACCGGACAGCACGCCGGACAGCACATCGATCAGCATTGCAATGCAGTAGCCCTTATGACCGCCCATAGGCAGCACCAGACCGGCAATAGCCTCCTCCGGATCTGTGGTAGGTACGCCGTTTTTGTCCAGCGCCCAGCCTTCCGGCAGGGGCTTGCCTGCATTCTTAAATTCGTTGAATTTCGACTTTGCCACCACGCTGGACGCCATATCAATGATGATCGGCTCCTGCCCCGGAACGGGGATCACCGCAGCAAAGGGATTGGTGCCCAGGATCTTTTCCTTGCCGCCGGAGGGAGGCATCTGTGCAGGACTGTTGGAGAAGATCAGGCCGATAAAGCCCTGCTTCGCCGCCTGCAGGGGATAATAGAACGCCGGGCCGAAGGTGTTGTTATTGCGGCTGAACACCTGATAAATGCCGGATTCCTTTGCACCTTCCACCGCCATAGCCATACAGTGGCTGGCGCTGACGAAGCCAAAGGAATTGTCGCCGTCCACCACGGCGAATGCCGCCGTCCGGCGCAAAACCGGGAATGCAGGCTGCAGATTGTAGCCGCCCCGCTCCACCCGTTTGATATGGGCATCCAGAATGGCTGCACCGTGGGTGGTAACGCCGTAGAGGTCGGCGGTGGTCATCACATCGGCCACCGTTTCCGCCTGTGCGGCAGGCACGCCGCTTCCAATCAGTTTGGCAGCGGTTTCATTTTTCGCGCGTTCAAATTCCATAGCATTACCTTTTCGCGGCCTGGCAGATGGTTTCGATAAAAGTCTTCTTTACCACCGACTGCTCATGATTGCGCTTGCCGCAATCAAAGGCCTTGTGTCCGTATTCGTTGATTTTTTTAGGATCGGCAAGCAGCTTTTCCAACTGCGACCGCACCTGAGAATAATCTGTGGCGATCACCGCCGCATCATTTTCCTGCAGATAGGCGATGGGGGCAATACTTTCATCGCCGATGGCAAAAATACACTTGCCGCTGGCGAAATAGTCTGTCAGCTTGGTGGAGAAGGACAGCCGGGCATCAAAGCGATGTCTGGCCTCCAGCGATTCCACGAATACCACCACATCGGCACTTCTCTGAATTTCTGCCACCTGCTCCTTGGGCACGACGCCCCGATAGGTACAGCCGTTTTCATTCAGCCACTGCATCGTTTTGTCGTCCAGTACGGTGGGAGAATAGATATCCAGGGTGGCCACTGTGCCGTCCTTGTTGATCTCCTTCAGCGCCTTGGAAATGGCCACCAGAGAAGATGCTCTGCCGATCAGCAGATTGCCGGTGTAGACCATCTTCACCGGCTTTTGCACCTGCTTTTCCGCAAAAGTCAGCCGGCTGTAGTCAATGCCCTTGGTCAGCACCACGCTGCGGGTGCCGAAAAGTCGGTCTGTATCCTCCGCCTCGATTTTGGTGATGGTGAACATAGCGTCGCAGTTTGTTGCCAGCGCCTTCACCTGCTTACGCAAAAAGAAGCGGTGAATGTAGGCAAATACATTCTTTCCGCAGGGTAAGTAGGAGTAATTGTCATCCGCCAGATAGCAAACATAAGGCTTGGGATGCTTTTTCAGAATGTAGCGCTGGATCTTGCCCATATAGGCAACGGGGTAAATGGGTACAAAATACACATCCGCGTCAAAATCGCTGACAAACTTGTCCAGCGCTGCTGTTTTCCACTTACCCAAAGACCAGACCAGCTCCCGGGCCAGGGTCATCAGCCAGGACTTTTTCTTATGGGCCTGGGTATACAGCTTCTGCTCTGCTTCCAGCGCCTTTTGATCGGCGGCAATGCCGTTTTGTACCTCACGGCCCACCGGCTTTCTGCTTAGAACGCTTTTGATAACGGCATTCTCTGAGATCTGAAAAAACTTGTTGCACACCGGCGTATTGGGGGTATCTGATCGGGTATAGATCTGCGCCACCTTACTGGGATCCCAAAATTTAAACAGATCCGTCTGGGTGTGGATGCCGCTGCCTTCTTTCCAAGTGCTTAAGGAAATGGCCATCACCTTGGGAAGCATTTTTTCGTCCATTTTACACTCCTGTTATTTGACCCGATCTAGCACCTTCAGGGCTGTTGTGGTCAGTTTAAAGCCTGCGAGCCTGTAGATCTTGCCAACCAGGCGAGGCCGCTTGCTCAGGCCAAACTGAAGCAGCCGAGAAAGCTTCTTCAGTCGCCTGTTATATGTGTGCTTGCGCTTGTCCTTGATTCTTGTATAGGCAATCAGCAAATTGCTGTAATACTTGGCCAGAGAGGACAGCACGATCTGCTTCTGCTGCGGGGTGCAATCGCTGCTTTGCGCTTTTTCGTACCATTTTTCCAGGATCAGTACAAAATCCTGCAGGCTCTTGAACTTGGGCGCCGAGGTCACGGAATTGGCCCGCTGTCTGTATGCAACAAAGGGCTCGTCCACCAGTGTCAGGGAGCTGCTGCTCAGGATCACATAATAGATCCAGTCCATATCCTCGCAGGACAGGCTTTCATCAAAGCGGATGTTGTTGTCCCGGATCACGCTGGCCTTGATGCACTTGTTCCAGGCCATACCGTAAAAGGCATCGGCAGCAATCATCGCTTTCAGCGTGTCGAAATATGCGCCTTCGCCAAAGCCGGCAAAGCTATATGTGCACGACGAGAGCTGCTTGGTCTCATCGTCGAATTTTTTGTGTTTATAGAAAATAATGTCAGGACCTGCGGCTTCCGTCATCTTCTGCAGGAAGTCCCGATCCATAATAAAATCATCGCTGTCGATGTAGATGATATAATCGCCCTTTGCCACGGCTGTGCCCATATTCCGGGCAGAGGACTGGCCGCCGTTTTCCTTGTGGATCACCCGGATGCGGGAATCCTTGGCAGCATAGGCGTCGCAAATGGCGCCAGTGCCGTCTTTGGAGCCGTCGTTGACCAAAATGACCTCAAAGGTACCCACCGTCTGCGCCAGAATGGAATCGACACACTCGGCAAGGTACTTTTCCACATTGTAACAAGGGATGATAATACTAAACATAGCTTACTCCATCATTGACCCAGAATCTGCTGATAGTCGCGCCGCTGATTTTCCAGCATAATGGGGCGGGCGTACCGCTCCTTGGTTCTCAAATAGGCCTGCTGACCCAGCTGTGCGGCAAATTCCCGATGCTGCAGCAGCTCCTGCATTGCGCAAAGCAGCTGCTCCTTGCTTTTGGCATCCACCAGCAGGCAGGATTCGCCGTCCGCAAACACCTCCGATGCACCGGGGATCCTGGTGGTGATGATCGGCAGAGCCAGCGCACCGGCCTCCTGCAGCACCATACCGAAGCCCTCCCGATAGGTCGGATGCACCAGCACATTCATGGCAGAATAGTATTTTTTCATTTCTTCGCCGGGCACGCTGCCGGTCAGGATCACCCGATCCGACTCCTTCGCCCAGGTCAGCAATTCTTTGCTGACGCCGCAATCCTCGTCCACCGGTCCGACGATCATCAGCTTGCCGTTGCCGCCGTTCTCCGCCATTTCGCGGAAAGCGCCCAGCAATTCCCGGCAGCCCTTATCCACGGTGATCCGGCCGGCAAAGCCGAAGATGAAATCATCCGCCGTCAAACCGTATCTGCTGCGGATCTCATCGCTCCACTGCTGCTTTTTCGAGACATCCAGCTCGGTAAGATCCACACCGATGGTGCCGCCGTAGCCCACAACGCTGATCTTTTCCGCCTTGCACAGGCCCTCGTTAATGGCGAACTGCCGGTTCATCGGACTCTGCGCCTTGATGAGGGTGGACTTTCTGCAAACCATTTTCTCGATGTTGCGGAAAATTCTTCTGCTCAAGCCGGAAAGGCCGGTGTAGCGGATGCCCCACTGGGCATACAGCCGCACGGGCACCTTGGCGATCTTGGCAGCAATGCTGGCATAGCACGCAGCGTTGGGCGTGGAATACTGCACCATATCAAATTGTTCACGCCGGAAGATCCTGACGAAATCCCGGATGCTTCTGAGCGCTGTCAGATCCATACCCCGGTTCATTTTCACCGGGATATAGTGCAGATACTCCGGCAGCGTCGCCGCAAATTCCTCGTCGGGGCTGCAGATCAGGGTAACATCCCAGCCCAGCTGCTGGTGGAGGTATTTTGCCGTTTCCACCACGAATACGCGCATCGTCAAGGAAACTGTTGTAATAAAACAGATTTTTTTCATAGTGCCTTTCATTTGCCGGCTACGATCCGGCCTACCTTTTCTCGGATGATCTCCAAATTTTCCTCGTACTGCTCATTTGTAAGGGCAGAAACCTCTGCCTCTTTCAGACGGATGTTGCGGACACCTTCGATGAAAATGTCCCGAATGGTCTGCGGATCCTCGACTCGGTTGGCATCGCAGAAGCCTCTGGAGAGGATGGCTGCGGTAGAGCCCAGCCGGTAATGCTCTGTGATGATGTGCTCCGCCGGCAGCATACCCAGACCCACCCGGGCGATTCCGCCGAAGCCGTACTTGACGCCGTATTTTTTGAATTTCTCACACAGACGCTGCACCGTTCCTTCGCACAGAAGCTGGAACATAAACTTCATCTTGTAGGAAAGATGCAGATCGTTCAGTCCGATGTGGACCTCGTCAATACCCGGCAGGGACAGGATCTCATCTGCATTCTCCACAGATTCCGCAGTTTCAAACAGCAGCACCGTCTTGGCGCGGCCATTTACGGCTTTCAGGAAGCGTTCCACCTCTGCGCTGGTTTTGAACATAGGAAGCATGATCACATCCGCGCCGGCGGCGATGGTCTGCTCCACTTCCTCCTCTGTGCCCGGATACCGGTCAGAGGCGTCATGGATGGGATTGACCCGCACCAGCAGCTCCGCAGTGGTGACCACCGGGCGGATCCTGCGGATGTCTGCAACAGTATGTCTGGATTTTACCGTATCCAGACCGCCCTGCCGCTCTTCCTTGCCGATATATTCCATATCCACCCAGATCCGATCTACACCGGCGGTCTGTGCGATCTGTGCAATGGCAGGCTGATTGGTTATGTACATTAAAGTCAGAGCCATAAACCGGCCCTCCTTTTTACTTGGCTTTTTTTGCAGGTACGCCCAAATAGGTGCCCTTTTCCGTGATGGATCTGACCACCACCGCGCCGGCGCCGATCATACAGCCGGCACAAACGCTTAGATTTTGAATCACAACGGCACCGGCGCCGATCCAGGAGTCATCCTCCAGGCAAACCGTACCGCAAATTCTTGCTCCCACTGCGATATGCAGATAATCGCCTACACGGCAATCGTGATCCACAGATGCGCAGGTGTTGATAATGTTGCCTCTGCCCACACTCGCGCCGGGATTGATCACAGCGCCGGCCATCACAGCCGTTCCCTGACCGATGAGCACATCCTGCGCCACCGTTGCGTTGGGATGGATCAAGGTCGCAATGCTCGCGCCGTTTTCTTCCAGCATCGTCTGCAGTCTGCGGCGGACCGAACCGTTGCCAATGGCTACGAAAAAGTCCGCGTCCTGCAGATACCGGGGATAGTCATTTATCTTACCCGCTGCATTGGCGGCGCTGTCATCCAGAAACAGGATCTCCGCATACCCCATCAGGCGGGCAATATCGGCGCACACCCGGCCTTGACCGCCGGCACCGATGATCACGATCTTATTTTTCATACTTCAACCGTCTCCGTAGCTTCTGTCGGCGTACCCTGAAAAGGCTCCATAGTCGCGCTGGTTTCAGAGCTGATGCCGTCCCGCTTTAAAACTGCCATAACCGTTCCGAAAATGATCTTCATATCGCCAACAAAGGTGATGTGATCCACATATTCCACATCCATCCGGAACTTTTCCTCCCAGGAGATGGCGTTGCGGCCGTGGATCTGGGCATAGCCGGTCATACCGGGGCGCACCTTATGGCGGCGGCGCTGCTGCGCATTATAAAGGGGCAGGTACTGTACCAGCAGCGGTCTCGGGCCCACGATGGACATATGGCCCAGCAGGATATTGATCAGCTCCGGCAGCTCATCCAGAGATGTGCTGCGCAGGATCTTGCCGTATTTTGTCAGCCGCTGCTCGTCCGGCAGCAGATTTCCGTCTGCATCCTTTTCGCAGGTCATGGTGCGGAACTTGATCAGGCGGAATATCTTTTCATTCTTACCCGGCCGCAGCTGGGTAAAGAAGGGATTTCCTTTCATCTTTACAGCGCCCAGCACCACCAGGATCAGCAGCACCGGCGACAGCACCAAAAGCGCCATCAGCGACAGAAAAAAGTCCATCGCCCGCTTCAAACATTTTGCATACATCCTATGTACCTCAATCGAAGCAGCTTCTGATCACGCGGATCACGGCATCCTGCTCCTGGGCTGTCATCTTGATATCGCTGGGCAGACACAGACCCCGGGCAAAAATATCCGCGCCCACATCTTCTGCGCCGCCTGCAATATAGGCATTGGTCTTGGCACGACCGGAGCCGCTGCGGGTAATAAACTCGTGCAGTCTGTACATCGGCTGCATATGCATCGGCTTCCAGATGGGTCTTCCCTCGGCATTAAACGCTGCCAGCTTCTCCAAAATCTCGGTGGGGCAGGTTTTGCCCGGCTCTTTGTTGTAAAGGGCGGTAGAATCGTCTCTTACCTGCCTGCACATCGCTTCCCGGTCAATGATCACCGCGCTGAGCCAATAGTTGGGCTCTGTGCCCTCCATAATGGGACACATCTGCAGGGGCAGACCCTTCAGGCCTTCCTGATAGCGTTCGTAGATGGCCTTCTTGCGGGCGATATGCTCATTCAGATAGGGGTACTGGCCTCTGACCACGCCGGCGATCACATTGCTCATCCGGTAGTTGTAGCCAACCTCTTCGTGCTGATACCAGGGCGCATTTTCTCTGGCCTGGGTAGACCATTTGCGAGCCTTGTTGGCGACCTCGATATCGTCAGTCAGCAGGCAGCCGCCGGCGGAGCCGGTAATGATCTTGTTTCCGTTATAGCTGACAGCACCGTAATCGCCAAAGGAGCCGCACTGCCGTCCGTCGATGGTGGCACCCATCGCCTCGGCAGCATCCTCGATCAGCAATGCGCCGTGCTTTTCGCAGATTTTTTTGATAACATCCATCCGTCCGGGGAAGCCGTACAGCTCCGCAGCCACAACCAGCTTGACATCCGGATACAGTTCAAACGCCTTCTCCAGCGCCACCGGATCCATATTCCAGGATGCTTCCTCGGTGTCGATAAATACGGGAATGCCGCCCTCGTAAACAACGGGGTTCAGCGTGGCGTCGAAGGTCATATCGGAGCAAAATACCCGCTTTCCCTCCAGCGCGCCGTGACTGATGGGAGGCTTGCCATACAGCGTTTCGCCCGCGTGCTTGACTGCCAAATGCAGCGCTGCTGTGCAGCAGGAGAGAGCAACCGCATATTTTTTCTGCGCCTGCTGTGCCGCAATGCGTTCGACCTCGTTGATATTCGCACCCACGGTGCTCATCCAATTGGTCTCATATGCCTCGGTCATATATTTCAGCTCATCACCGTGCATGGTGGGTGTGGCCAGCCATATCTTCTTGTTGGAAACTGCAGTTGACATTCCGTCTTCCTCCAATATACTTCCGTTTTCAGCAAAAGGACATACTTATCCATAATGCTTCACCTTAAAGTATACCGCAAACAATGCCAAAAATCAAGGACAGATTTCCTTTTTTAGTCGCGAAAAACAAAGAAAACACGCCGTCCGAAGGCCGGACGGCGCAGCTTATTTTTGAAAGCCGTAGCTTCCTGTCAGCGGATCTGCAAAAAGTGGGATCTGCGGTGGCGAAAAAGTCCAGACCGTGAATAGCACCGCCAGCAGAAAAATCAGCAATATCCCCCATTTTCCGCAGCCGATTCCCCTCTGAAACAGCTTCGTCTGTGCCCAATAGGCTGTGCCGGCAGCCAGGAAAAACAGAGTGATGTTAAACCAATCCGCCTTGACCCCCAGGGCACCGGTATAGGTGTAGTACACCGTAACGATCAGCGAGAAGCCCAGTAAGATCCCAATCAGCTTCACACACCAAAAGCCTTTCGTTTCCCTTCCCCACACAAAATACTCGATCGCCGCAAACAGAAGCATAGGATAAAACAGCAGCTTTAAATGCTCCCAGATGGATTCATTCACCGCAGAAAACAGCGCCGCCACCGGATTTTCGCCGGTCCAGTCGAACAGAAAATGCAGCAGCGTTCCTGCAACCGCCGTAAAGATAAAACCAATCATCTGCCAATAGGGAACTGTCTTTTTCATACACCTTGCACCTCGGTACAAGTATATGCGCCCGGGGCAAAAAAATGAGCCACAAAATCCGTGGCTCATTTCATCATACCAGTGTGCAGTTCCAGATGTCCACATCGGTATCCTGGAAGATCTCCTTCAGCCGACGGTGGACCGTTTCCCGGCTGACGCCCTTCTTCAGGATCACCTGCAGGAAGCCGCCGCCGCCTGCGCCGCAGACCATCCTGCCGTCTATCAGATCAGAAACGCTTTCAAATATCTGATTGATCAGCGTGTTGGTGCTGCCGGCATCGATCTTCTGGGACAGCTCCCAATGCTGATTCAGCAGTTGGGCAAAGGCATCCACATCTCCGCGTTCCAGCTCCGTGCGCATTTTTTCCGCAAGCAGCCGGATCTCCTTCAGCGCATACAGCGAATCCGGCTCATTACCGACATACCGGCCTACCACATCCCGCAGCAGGTTCCTCGCCAGCCGCCGCTGACCGGTATAGATCAGGGCCAACCGCTCCGAAAGCGTCTGCCGGGTCTGGGAAGATATTTGAACCGTCTGTGCCTCTATTTTCTGTACCAAACCAGGTCGGGTAGTGATCAGCTTGATGCCGTTTGTCAGACCGCCCACCTGATCCTGCCAGCCGCCGCCGGTAGCCATGATCTGCTCCATACACAGCACATGGCTGTACAGCGAGTCCTGGGTATAGGCAATGCCCATAAACTCGAACACCGCCTTCACGCAGGCGCCGGAAAGGATGCTGCTGGTGCCCAGTCCGCTGCCCTTGGGTACATTGGTCACCTCGGAGTGCATACAGAAGCCGCCGCCCAGACGCTCCAGGATCTGCTGCAGATCACCGCCGGCCGCGGGAATAATGCCGCAGGCGATCAGCGCCGCTTTTTGCAGGGCAAAGGGATCGTAGGGATCGCCGGTCTTTTGCAGCGGTGCAATGGTGTCAAACTCCCGATGGGCATCCATATCCCGGCTGTCGAAAACGATCTTCTTTTCCGGGATCTTCTCCAGGGTTACCTCCACCGGCAGCTGGCCGTCCAGCAAGATCGCCGCATTTAAGACCGTGCCGCCGTTTTCAATGCAGTAAGGGGGCGTGTCGCTCCAGCCGCCGCCGAAATTCACCCGCAGCGGCAGCTTAACGGTATGCCTGTCCTTCACGATCCTGCACGAATCGTTGTACGCCAGCTTCTCCAGCGAAGCTTCCGTAACTGCCATTTGGACAGTTTCAAAGAACGCCCGGATATGCTTTGCACCTTCTGCACCGCCCAGGGCAGTGCCGATATAGTAATGCAGCCGCATAGCCTCAGAAAAGTCTGCCTGCTGCAATCTTTTTTCCAGCCATTGCTGCTGAATTTTGGTCAGCGCGGTGGTATTCAGAACCGTTTTTGCCTCCCGGGCAGGGACTTTTGCCTGGATCAGCTTAGCCAGCGTATCCATTTTCACCAGCTCCTGCATCCGCTTGTTCCAGGCGATCAGCGCGTCAGGATCGGCATCGTTAAAACCGGAGCAAAGGGACTTTCGGGTCGCCTGCCGCCAGGCGTTCAGATCGCCCCTACCGTGGCACACTTCATAAAGATTCACCGCCGCCAAAACCGCTTCCTGAATGCTGTCACACACGGGATACAGCTTTGCCGTCCACAGCGAGCGGTCCTCTCCGTCCCAAATCTCTGCTTCCCGGACAGCACGCAAAAGGCCGCCAAGGAAACGGGAATTTTCCAACCTGTCCTTGGGATCATCGCCGGGCGCATAAATGCGCACAACAAACCTTCCGTCCCGCTGCTTCAGACCGTGGAGCACCGTGTCAGAGGGAATATGCGCATCGTGGATATCCACATACGACAGCAGAACCCGGTCGCCGATCACCGCGTCGCGGTGGACATAGCTGACCTCCAGATAGCAATCCTCACCTACTGTCGCATTCCGGGAAAGCACGCTGCCGTAGGCAGCCGTATCGCTTTGTATGCTGCTGCTCACCCGGTTTTTCCAACCCAGCAGCGCATACTCGCGGACGCCGCCGCACATCAGGCGCATAATTTCTCCCGTGGTGCCGAAATGGATAAATTTCGCCGGTGCAAGGCGCAGCAGCTTCATTCTGTAGGGCCGCAGCGCATTCCACACCGCGATCCTGGCCTGGCTTAATTCCGGACAGAAGCTGCCCTCCGGTTTTTCCTTCTGAAAATCCTCCAGCGTGGAATCTGCCGCCAAGGGATACAGAAAATCCCCATACAGGGACAGCCGCACCGTTTCATTGACCAGTGCAGAGAATTTTTCTTCACAGTAATCGCCGTTTTGGCAAATCAGGCCGTACAGCGCCTGCAGCATATCCGCGCTGAAGATCACAGCGCCGGTGTCGATATCCACCTTGCCCCGTTCATTGACCGCGCCCTGGCGGCGCAGCTCCTGCTCCGTCTGCTTGTGGAGGAATTTGCGCACATTGCCGTCCTCGCCACGGAGAAATACGCCGTGATTTTTGCCGGTCGCCACATCCTCCTTAAAAGAGATCGCCGCGGCGCCATTGCCGGAATAGTTGATCTGCAGGGGATTAAACAGCAGCAGAACATCGCCGGAAAGCAGCAGCATTCCCTCCCGGATCCGCGTAGGAACGGAGGCCATACCGATCAGCAGCTCATCAAACAGCGTGGACATTCTGCCATCCGGCAGCTCCCGTGGCACGGGAGAAAACAGCTTGCCCAGCGCAGAATACTGGGGTACGCGCTTGGAATCGCCGCCGCTGTGGATCGTAAGGATCCGCAGGCCGGTAAAATCCGCCTTTCCCGTGTGCTGCGCGATGTAGCGCAAAACACCCAGGGTCGCACCGCCGGAGCCTACCCGTTTGCCGCCGGCATCGGGCACAACGGCGAAATGGGTGCGTTCAGGCAGGAAACCTGCCGCTTTGCGCTCCTCCAATTGTGCGCGGAAGATGGCAGCCTGATGCTCGTTGGACGCCGTCAGGATCACATAGTCCCAGCAGGAGAAATATTCACTTGTCAAGCTGCGCTGAAAATCATCCCAGGTGTCCTGGTAGGACTGGGACAAAAACAGGGAGGTTTGTTCGCTCATAATTTCTCCTCATGTCGGCTTTTTAGCTTAAAATAAGCTTCGCCACTTCCATGGCTATGCTCTCAAAAATATACAGTGGGCTGTAGCCGTTGTTTCGGTAATTCTTATAGCGGATCCTGATCCGCTTGAAGCACTTTTTCAGGCTCTTTTCGTTGCTGACGCCGCCGGTTTTGAAATTGGCCAGCACCACATTGCGGATAGCGATCCTCTTCCCTGCCCGACGCATCCGCAGGATCAGGTCAAAGTCGTCATAAATAGCCTCGTTTTTGTAAAGCCCCACCTGGTCATAGGCTTTTTTTGTGATAAAGGTAGTGGGGTGATTCCAATGCCGACTGGAGGGGAACCGATCCAGACGGGAACGCTTGACTATAATCTGGCCATTGGAGCGGATCAGATTGATATCGCCGTAAAACACATCGTAAGGATCTTCCTGATAGGCGTTTGCCGCCGTTTCCACAGCGATCGGCTCGTACCAATCGTCGGAATTGATCATACCAACCAGCGTGCCGGAAGCCATCCGGATACCCTTGTTCATAGCATCGTAGATGCCCTGATCCTTCTCGCTGATGACGCGGAAGGAATATCCCTTTTCCCGAAATGCCGCCTCATAGGAGCGGGCAATTTCCACCGTATTATCCTTAGAAAGGCCGTCGACAATGGTATATTCAATATTGGGATAGGTCTGGTTCAGCACAGACTCGATCGCCTTGCGGATCGTAGCCGCGCTGTTGTAGCAAACCGTAATAATACTGACCAGCATAAGTGCCCTCCCGGCTGTAAAACCCGAAATTTACGCATAAAATCAAGAATATTATACTCTATCCCCTATGCAAAATCAACCCCAAACAAAAAGGCCCGGTGCGCATACCGCACCGGGCCTTTGCCGTTTTCAATTTTATGCGCGGATACCCCAGAGTTCAAAGGTGCTCCCGTCTACCCAGGCTTTTGTATCGCCCGTTTCTGTATACAGATCCACATTGGTAACTGGCAGCGCTGCCACGGTGCTCACCGGCGGGATCAAGCGGGAATTTTCGATGCCGGCCTGGGGATTGTAATATCCGTCAGACATCATACTGGAGGTATATTCCACTCGCTTAAAGCCATTTTCCTCCCGACGGAAGAAAATCTGAAAACTGCGGCAGGCCGTTGAGATCGAGCCAATTGCACCGTTGGTGATCACGCCGCTGCCGTTAACATTCATATAAAGCGTGGACTTATTTCCGTCTGCAAAGCCTGCATACGCCTTGATCATAAAATCTGTCAGCGCAAAAGCCTTTCCTCCCTGATCCTGCGAGAAGATCACATGCTTGGGCAGGCTTCCGTCTGCGTCGGGCGCCACCGTAATGGCCGCGATCTTCTCATAGGTTTTTGCATTTTGATGAAATACGCTCCAGCTATCCCATACATCGTGATCCAGCATTCTCATCGCCGCAGTGCCATCGGTACAGTAGGCCATCTGGTAGGTAAACGCATTGTTGGCCGCCTGCGTAAAGATCAGTTTGCAGTTTGCCGGCACATTGACCGCGTTGCTTCCGGCGATATATAAGCCGGTCATTACGGCGTTGTTTGCGTCACCCCCGGGCAAAGCAGCAGCCGATTTCTTGCCCCAGCCATAGCCATCGGGTGCCGCACCGATATTCTCCCGTGCCTGCGCCTTCTGCGAGTCGGTCAATGTCTGTGCTTCATACAGCAGCTTTCCTGCTGCAGCAGCTTCCTGGATCTGCGTCTTGTCCTCATTGGTCAAAAATGTTACTGCCATATTTTACTCCTTTTGCATAATCAGTTTACCGTTGTCTACATAGAGGATGTAGTTTTCACCCGTTTTGCTATCTGCCAAAACAAGCCCGCCTGATTTGAATTTTGACATCACAAAATCCATCTCCAGCTGACTTGCCGCACCGATATTGGCTCTTGCCTGGTTTTTCTGCGCGCCGTTCAGAGTCTGGGCTTTGTGCAAAACAGCGCTTCCGTTTTCGTCCACCAGCTTGGCGGCGTCCAGCGCCAGCACCTGAGTTGTTCTGCCCTGGGTATCTACCGCCCCTACCGTAAGCACCTGGCCCACCTGCGCTGTAACCGGCCCACGCAGCACATTTGTTACACGGAAATAGTCCTCCGATGCAACCGCCCTGCTGATCCTTCCGTTTTCAAACGGTGCTTTTACCAGAATCTCGATGGCAAATGTCTGCAGCATCGCTTCTTCCTGATAAAGGCTTGCATACAAGATCACCGTGCCCGCCGTGGTGAGCACCTGCGGTGCCAGCGCCAGCGTGAGCAGATTGCTGCTTGCCGACCAGGCTGCTGTCCCATCGGGCAATGTATCGTATTCCCCCACCGTTCCATCCGGCTTTTTGTACCGGATCACAACTGTAGCATCCGTCGGAACGATCCACAGCGCCTGATTTGCGTATAAATACAGCTCGATCTTTCGGGAGTTGGTGTCTCCCATCGGCAGCTCCAGCCTCTGCAGGATCTCTCCTTCCCCCAAATTCATTTTTAGTCTGTGCGTAATAATCACATCCGCATCTCCTTTCGTGACGGCATCAATATTGAAAGGGCTTTCCTTTCACCATTACGCACAATTCCCCGTTTGTTGCATTGTTTTGCGCAACAAACGGGGAATTTTACACTTTTGCCTGTTTTACTGCAGCTGATTGCTGCTGTTAAGCACCAGCGTACTGTATAAAAACAGCACATCCTGGCCGTGGAAATCAACAAAGCGATCCAGCATCGCGCTGGAAAGATAACGGATATCCACCACCGTCACCGTCTTATAGCCCCGGCTCAGCAGCGGCACCAGAGACGATCCAAAGGAATCCCGAAATACGATCAGCTCCCGGTCTGTCTCCGCTGCCGGATTGTCAATGCGCAGCAGCGATACCGACCCGGACAAAAACACCTCATACAGGTCCTCGCCTTCCAGCTTGTCCCAATCGTAGATGCCGGTGGTCTTGCCGGTTTCATAATTGAAAACAGTGCAATTATCTAGCCAGCTGCCCTGCATCGTAATCAGTTCATCCGCCGCCATTGGCAGCGCCGCCTGCCCGTAATAGACGCCGTAAAACGGCTGTTCCTGCTTTTGAGTCGTCAAGCCTTCCGGTCTTGCGGTTGACATAACGCCGCAAATCCGATTTGCCACCGGCAGCAGATTTTCCTGCCGCCAATGGGTATCTGTGCGGTAATAATCCCCTGCTGACAGCAGGTCCGTTAGGTTTACATAATTTGCATAGGGCATTCCCTGCTCCACCCTTTGCAGCAGCTTTTCATAGTCCATGGTGGGATAGCCCTTGGCCTGGGCAAGGTAATAGCCCTTGTCCGGCACCACCGCGGCATAAACCTTAGATTCTTCCAGATACCGGTCATACACCTTTTGAAATACCCGCAGCGCGTGATCCACTGACGCCTCGTTCAGAGGGTAGTCCAGCGCCGCCGCACTGCCGTCAGCGATATAGATGCCGTTGTTGTCCAGCTGATTCAGCACCCTGTACTGCACCAGCGCCTTCAGCCGGCGAAATCCGTTGCGCAAAGGGAACTGATCCAACGAATAGCTTTCAAAGGCGGGCATAAATGTGCCGTCCAGGAGATTCTCCCAGGTCATTTCCGGCAGCGTTGCCAATTGGCGGCGCTCAGTCACAGAAAATTCTGTATGCGGTCGCAGCCAGGCCCATCCGGTCAGCCCCAGCCAAAGAGCTGCCACCAAAAGCATGCCGATGACTTTTTGTGCATTCTTCTTCATAGCAACTCCTAAAATCTAAAATACAAAAAAGGATTGAACGAGCCGTCCACCAAAAAGGCGGTGCAGATCAGCAGCAGCGCTGCCGCCACCATCGGACACAAAACATTGGCAACTGGCCGCTGTCCCAGCCGGACAGCAGTATTGCGCACCAAAGGTGTGGCGCCGATCATGCCCACGATAAACAGCACGCCATAGCTTCTCAGACAGTACAGCGCCTCCACCGATACCAGCGGCACATTTGCAAAGCCAAACAGCCCGGCAATATCCCTGCCCGCCTGGGTCAATGTCTCGGCGTTAAAGATCACGAAGCTGAGCACAACCACCAGCAGCACATAGCCGCGCCGCAAAATATCCGGCAATTTCTGCAGCAGCGGCACCCACTTTTCCAGCAGAAGCATCACCGCAAACAGCAGGCCCCACACCACAAAGTTCCAGCTGGCTCCGTGCCATAAGCCCGTGAGCATCCAAACCGCCAGAATATTGATCACCCAGCGGCCCTTGCTGACCCGGTTGCCGCCCAGGGGGATATACACATAGTCCCGGAACCAGCCGCCCAGCGTCATATGCCAGCGCCGCCAGAATTCCGTAATGCTGCGGGAGGTATAGGGATAGTCAAAGTTCCGGGGAAAACGGAAGCCGAAGATCCTGCCAAGACCGATGGCCATATCGCTGTAGCCGGAAAAGTCAAAATAGATGTGCAGCGTAAATGCAATGGCATACAGCCAGAAAAACAGCACAGAAAGATCCTGAGATTCCCGGAAGGTCTCCGTCAGCTGGCCAAAGGCATTGGCGATCAGCACCTTCTTTCCCAAGCCTACCAGGAACTGAAACAGTCCGTCAGAAAAGTCCTCCGGGCTTGTCCTTCTTTCCGTCAGCTCCTTTTCCACATCCACATAACGCACGATGGGTCCGGCGATCAGCTGGGGAAACAGCGAAACATAGGTGCCGAAGCTGATGATATTTTTCTGTGCTGCAGTATGCCCCCGGTATACATCAATGACATAGCTGATGCATTGGAATGTATAAAAACTGATGCCGATGGGCAGCGCAAACCGCAGCAGCGGAATGCCCATTCCCGTGAGCCGGTTCCAGTTGTCCAGGGCAAAATCCGCATACTTGAACACCGCCAGCATCGCCACGCCTGTGAACACCGCCGCACCCAGCCACAGCTTTTTGTATGCCTGCGCGCGCTCCACGGCAATGCCGTAGACAAAAAACAGCACAATGGCCGCTACCATCAAAAACACATAGCGCGGCTCGCCCCAGGCATAAAACAAAAGGCTTGCCAGCAGCAAAAAAGCATTTTTCAGTTTCCACGGCAGCAGAAAATACAGGGCCACCACCGCAGGCAAAAAATAGAATAAGAACGGAATGCCGGAAAAGAGCATAAAGTTTCCTCTTTCGTCAAAAATAAAAATCCAGGAGGGCATCGCCCTCCTGAAAATATACGCGCTGTCAGGCGGTTACTGCCTCGTCATAGATAATTGTGGCTCCGGAATACGCATCATTCAGCTTTTGCCGAAAGATATCCAGGTTTTCCTTGGCAGCAAAGGCCATCACCAGATGTCCCTCCGCTTCTGCCACCAGCATATGATCCGGCTGACCGCAGAGCCATTGGGTCTTCTGGATGTTGTCCCGCAAAGCCTTTGCCGCATCCTTTACAGCTGTGCCGTCCTTCAGTTTAAATGCCGCAGCGGTAAAAATATTGCTGTTCATCAGGTGTACCAGAGAAGCGCCGTTTTCCACATTTGCCAACATATCCAGCGGCATCAGATACTTGCTGGTGATCTCCTCGGTATTGCGCAGATCCAGATCGCCGGGCGCATCGTTAATCGCATGCTCCACCGTGCCGCCGTAGCTGGCAAACCGCTCATTCTCACCGTAGCCCATCCAAATTTTGTTCAGGATCTGGGCAGAGGAGCTTTCCGCCGTGCCCATTGGTGCCGGTGCCTGTGTGGGCTCTGTGGTGGGTTGGGTAGGTGCTTGGGTCGCAACGGTGCTTTCCTGGGTGGGCATTGTGGTTTCCGTCGGCTCTGTGCCGCCCGGAGTACAGCCTGCCATCAAGGAGAGCATCATAATCAATGCCAAAATAACTGCTATGCTTTTTTTCATAATTTTCCTCCGCATATTGTTTGGATTCGCTGATAGGATATCCAAACACGCAGCGATTTATTCATCCAGCATAATTTCCAGAATGGTCTGGTCTGTTTGCCGCATACCCTCCCGGGCCAGACGGCCCACATTGTTCACCGTCTTGTCCACGCCCTTGGTGACGATGCCATCTCCGCCATAGAACTGCTGATTTTCCTGGTACATATCCCAGCCCAGGATGCCCGCATCCACCGCTGCCGCGATCTTAGCCGCACAGGAGGGCTTTGCCCCGTCGCAAATCGTACCGGACAAAATGGCAATGGCGTTGACAACCGTATGGGCAACTGCGCGGAAGCCGCCGCCCTGCAGATAGGCGATGCCTGCACCTGCACCGCAGCCGGCGCTGATCGCGCCGCAGTAAGCACTCAGCCGACCGATGCCGGTCTTTTGGTGGATGGTGACCAGATCGCTCAAGGCAACTGCACGGAGCATTTCTTCCTCAGTTTTCCCCAGAGCTTCGGCATAAATTGCCACCGGCACGCTGGCGGTAATGCCCTGGTTGCCGCTGCCGGAAAGGATGATCACCGGCATCTCACAGCCGCTCATACGGGCATCGCTGCCGGCCGCGGCATAGGCCGCCGCCCGCTTGCTCAAAAGCGCGCCCTGCCGGGCAAGCAAAACACTGCCGATATTGGCGCCCCAGCGGTTTTCAACACCCTCTTTTGCAATGGCCATATTGCACTTTACCTGCCGTCCCACCAGCTCCCGGATGTCCTCCGGTGCCACGCAGTCGGCAAATTCCACAATCTTTTCAATGCTCAGGCAGCTTTTGTCCGTCAGATGATCCTCCGAAGATTCCTCAATAGGCTGTGACTGCAGGATCTGACCGTTTTTCTCTATGTAGGCGATATTGGTGTGATGGTTGATGATCCGCAGCCGCACCCGGTTTTCGCCGCTGTATAGCGTAAGATCAATATCAAACACCAGGCAGGAGCTGGCAGGCTGGATCTCCACCGGGGTGGTTGCCATATATGCCTTCAGCTGGCGCTTCTGCTGCTCAGTAACGCAGCTAATGACCTCCAGCACCTTGTCCGCATCACCGGCAACGACGCCTGCGCAGACCGCAGCGCTGATGCCGTGGAGACCGCCGGTGTTGGGAACGATAACACTTTTCACATTCTTGATAATATTGCCGCTGACGCGGATCTCCACTTTTTCAGGCAATGCGCCCAAAATCTGCCGTGCCTTTGCGCCGGCATAGGCCAATGCGATGGGCTCGGTGCAGCCCATTGCCGGCTGCAGCTCCTCCGCCAGAATATCCAGATACTGCTGATAGAGCGTGTCCCCTCTTTTCATCGTATCGCCTCCTGTCTGTATCTTTTATCAGTATAACACCGATGATAAAAAAAGTAAATAAAAAGTGCCCACTACGGACAGCGCCATAGTGAGCACTATGTAGGTGACACTTACTTCAGGATCTTGAAATAGTCCAGAACGGCAAATACGATACCTGCCAGGCAGTACAGACCGACAACGCCGCCTACCAGCCAGCCAATGATGCCGCCGATGAGGGGGATCAGGCCGATCAGGCCGCATACCAGGCCTACCACCAGCTCGATGACTAAGTACACAACGATCTTGATGATCAGGGTCTTGACATCCTTGGTGTCAAAAGAGAAGGGGAAATAGGCTTTGATCATATCCATAATAAAAACTCCTTTTTAAAATTTTGATATAATAATTATATCACTATTTGCAGGAAATGCAAGTATTTCTCCTAAAAACACAAAAAAGGATCTTTCATTGCGCCTTCGCGACCTCAGCCCCCTCATCAGAGGGGGCTGGCAAAATCTTTGTTTTTTAGTTTTCCATCTGCTTGCCCAAAAAGGCCGCCACGGTCTGGGCCAGCTTCTGATCCGGCTCCGTCAGAGGCGCATCGCCCTCGTTGAGCAGCAGCATCACACAGCCCATCAGATCGCCCTGGGACAAAATTGGCGCCGCCACGCCCAGCCGATAATCCGCGCCCTCGGCAGCAGGAATGGCAGGCGCACCGCTTTCATAACGGTAATTGCGCCGCTGCTCCATCAGCTTGCCCAGCTCCCGGGAATTGGGCTTGTCCAGCAGCTCCCGTTTGGGCGCACCGGACAGCGCGATGATGGCATCCCGGTCAGAAACCGCCGCAATGCGGCCGGTGTTGGAGCCGATGGCCTCACACATCTGGGCCGCAAAATCCTGCAGGTCTCCCATCGGGGAATACTTGCGGAAGATCACACCGCCGTCTTTTTCCGTATAGATCTCCAGCGGATCGCCCTCCCGGATCCTTAAAGTTCTTCTGATTTCTTTCGGGATAACGATTCTTCCCAAATCGTCCACACGACGGACAATGCCAGTTGCTTTCATATATCTTTCTCCTTTTACGATACTTGACAGCGCCACCAAAAACCGTGTCATTCCGAGCCAGTGCGCACACTGGCGTGGGAATCCCCTTTTAGCCGGGAGATCGCCACGGTCGCGTTGCTTCCCCGCAATGACAGTGGTAGTCGATCCGCGCCTACAATAATTTTACAAATTACGATGCTATTATTTGTAAAAGGGAAAGAAATATACTGCAAAAGAAAAATGAACCTGCTCTCTTTTCAAAGACACAGGTTCATCTTTTTTCGAATTCTTCTCCGGTGATCAGATAGTTAATGGAAACATTGAAATACTTGGACATTTCCACCAGCAGTGCCAGCGACGGCTCTCGCTTGCCGTTTTCATAATAAGACAGCGCCTCCCGGGAGATGTTTAAGTCCATCGCCACTTTTTGCTGATTCAAATTCCGCCTTTTTCGTATATTTTTCAACCCGATCATCAAATCCCCCCTTGCATTTATTGTAACATTGTGTTACATTCATTATGTAACAGTTCGTTACATAACATGCAGGAGGGACGGGCTTATGGGCAAATATACAAAAAACGGCAAGATAGATTTTCTTAAATTCCTCTTTGCCGTTGTGATCGTCATTCATCACGGCGCAAAAAATGTAATAGATATCGAGAATCCGCTGTATACCGGCGGCTCTCTGGCTGTAGAATTTTTCTTTATCGTTTCCGGTTACCTGCTAATGGCCAGCATCAGCCGTCTGCCTGACCGTACCCTGCCATTGGGCATCGAAACCGGCAAATTTATGTGGCGGAAGATCAAAGGGCTCTACCCGGAAGTAGCGGTGGCTTTTGTAATGGGCTTTGTTCTGGATTTGCTTTTCAAAGGCAGAGGCTTTTGGGAATTATGGACAATGTCCTTTCACAATCTGTTCCTGCTGAAAATGACCGGCGTGGGAATGGTGACCATCAATGCCCAAACCTGGTATCTGTCCTCTATGCTGCTGTGTATGTTTATTCTGTTTCCGCTGATTCGTAAACATCCGCAAATGATGGCAAATGTGGTGCTGCCTTTGGTGGGTCTGCTGTTTCTTGGCTACCTCTGCATCAACAAAACCCACCCCCGAGACCCCTCCGCCATTTGGAAAGAATTTACCTACAAGGGCAACATCCGGGCGATGGCTGAGCTGAGCATAGGTGTCAGCCTATATCCGCTGGCGCAGCGGCTGAAGCAAATTAAGCTCTCTACACTCAGCCGGATTTTCCTTTTCCTTGCAGAATGGGGCTGTTACACCGTCGTTTTCCTATATATGCGCAACAGCCTTGCATCCCGCTTGGACTATTATTATATCGCCATCTTTGCCGTAGCAATTCTGCTTTCCTTCAGCCAGCAAGGTATTGATGCCAATTGGTATCAGTTCGGCATCTTCTCGTTCCTGGGAAAATTCAGCCTGGCGCTGTATCTTTCCCACCATTGCTGGGCGATCCATATGAAAAATCTTTTCCCGGCACTTTCCAACAATAGGCGGTTTGCGGTCTATCTTGTGATCTCTTTTGCGTCCGCCGGAGCGATTATGCTTGTGTCTTTCCTGCTGCGGAAGCTGGGAAAGCTGCTGAAAAAACCGATTCGAAAGCTGCTGCTTGTTCAGGAAAATCAGCCCGCCGCCTAATAAAAACCGCATACAGCGCAGTGAAAATTCACTGCGCTGTTTCTTTGTCCGAATATGCCATTTGCTTTTTATGCCGTTTTCTGGTACAATAGCATCACCGTAACAGAAAGGGGCATCGCTATGAAAAAAGTATTGGCAATCCTTCTAACTACTGTTATTCTGCTGAGCCTGGCCTCCTGCGGGAAAGTAGTAGACGATCTGAAAGGTTTGATGCAGATTCGAACCGCTGCCGATAAGGTGAGCGAAGAAAATTTAGTTGGCGCCATGCAGGGACATTGGGCTATAGGCCAAGGCTCCAGCTGTGACGGTGTGTCTATTTCGGATACCGAGTTCGTTTTCTGGACATATCCCGGCGAATACGGACTGACCGGCTACATAAGGGATGTCACGCAATACGCAGATTACTTTGAAATCACCGTATATTACCCTTCCGCCGATCATATGGGAAGCTATTACGAAGAAGAAACATCTTACTACTATATTTACAGCAACGATAATTTCCTTACAACGCTTGTCCTCGACGGATATACATTTCACTATATCGGAACCCCGTCGGAGCTTTTGTCTGATGCCTGCGAGCGGTATCTAAACGGCTAATTAACAGTTCTGCACAAGAGGTAAAGAAAATGTCCGAAACACAGTCCCTCAATCCATGCCGCATCCTCAGCGGCAGCGCGCTGAAGCTGATCGCCGTGATCACCATGCTGATCGACCACATCGGTTATGTGTTCTACGCCTTCCCCGTTTTCCGGGAGCCGCTGTTCACCGCGCTGGGTGAAACCGTTACCCTCTATTTCATTCTGCGTAAGATCGGCCGGCTGGCCTTCCCAATCTACTGCTTCCTGATCGGTGAAGGATTGCGCCATACCCGAAATCAGCTGGCATACCTCGCCCGATTGCTGATCTTTGCCGTTATTTCCGAGATCCCCTTCAATCTGATGGTCAGCGGCGATCTGCTCTGCGCCGACAGTCAAAATGTGTTCTTTACACTATTTTTCGGCGCTCTGGCCATTTACTTCTACCGCAATATCAAAAGCACCCCCTTGAAGGCGGTGCTGATGCTGGCAGTCCTGGGCGTTTCCATCTATGCCAACGCCGATTACGGCGCAGCCGGTATGGCGGTCATCGTAGTGCTGTATTTTCTCCGGGAGCATCCCATCGTGCAGGCCATTGCAGGCTATCCGCTGTTCTCCGGCGGCATTTACGCCGTAGCCGCATTTGTTCCCATTTCGATGTATAACGGCCAGCGGGGCTTTATCAAGCACCCCGTTCTGAAATACGCATTTTACCTTTTCTACCCGGCGCATATGCTGGTGCTGGTGGGGATCAAAAAGCTAGTTACATAACAAAACAGCGGCGTGAAATCCACGCCGCTGTTGCTTTTTTACTTTTCTTTCGTCAGCAGGCCGCCCAGCTTTCGCACCTGCTTGACCGTAAAGTCGCCGAATTTTTCCACCGTGAAATGATAAGCGATGGCCAGCACCACCGTAGCCGCCAAGGACGACAGGAACGCCCCGCCGACGGTAACACCGGGATGCCATTCTTGCTTCATTCCGCGAATCAGCACCCAGCTGCCCACAGAGCAGATCACCGGCCAATGGAACGCGTAAATGCCGAAGCTGATCTTGCCGATCCACAGGAAGATCTTTGCCGAAAATACCTTCTGCAACACAGAAAACCGATTCAGCGTGATCAGCAGGAAGCAATGGATCAGGGTGTAGCCGGTGACCTTGTCGATCACTGCCGGGCAGACCTTTGCTTTGGTCAGCCAGGTATATGCAAAATAGATCACCGCACAGACGGCAACGAACCGCAGGTACTTTTCTGTCAGCACACGCAGCTGCTCATCGTAATATCCGATCAGGAAACCGGCAAAGCAGGCCGTAGCCACCTGATTGTCCAGCAGCAGGAAGCACAGCAGCAGAAGCAGCGGCAGCCAATGTGTCTTCTTCTGATAGGTATGATCCACCAGCTTGCACACATAGATCAGCACCGAGGAAAGCAGCATATCCTTGATCACCCAGAAGGGTGCATTAAAGCTGCACGAGCCCCGGAACATCGCCCGCCAGGACTGCTCAAACACATCTCTGAACACAAACGGCTGCTTGTAATATTTTTGATACCAGGTGTTCTTGAAAAATTCCTTGGTGTCTGCAGCGTAGAAGCCTACCGTCTTGGAAAGTCCAAAAATGATCAGGCACGCGCCCAGAATGGGAATAAACAGCCGCAGGAAACGGGAAACCGATTTGGTCACCAGATCCGGCGTGCTTTTGATCTTGGAAAAAGACAGCAGATAGCCGCTGATGGCCATAAACGCATACAGCCAGAAGGTGGCTACCAGTGCCCACTTACTGCCCCACTCATTGAAGTCGTCAAACACTCTGTGATCCAGTGGCGATGCGCCGGAGGTCAGCCGGTAGATGTTCCAGAAATGTCCGATCAGGATCATCAAGCACAAAAGTCCCTTATAGCCGTCGATATAATGCATCCGTTTCTTTTCCATAACGCTTCTCCCTTCTTTTGTTCATCTTTTGACACAATTATAACAAAATGCTTGCGCAATAGCAAGTGTAGAAGTAGAATGTAAGAAAGGGCGGTGATACGATGCGATTTGTTTTTAACGGAACGCTGGAGGAATTAAAAGAAACGATCCGGCAGAAGGCACAGGAAGAGCAAAAGGAAATCGTTGTTTTCTATGCTGATTCAGACAGAATAGAGATCGGTTTTTGTCGCTTGGGCTACAACGCCGGCAGATTTTATATTGCCAAGATCACGCAGGAAAACAGCACCGTAACCCTGGACGGCGAAACTAAGAATGTTTACCCAAACAGCGACGGAGGCTTCCTTTCGAAAGTCAAAGAATATCTTTTTGCCTTTTTCTTAGGATATGTTTTTCTTGAGGCTCTGCCTTTTCTCCTATGGCTGTTTTTGCGTCGCTACATAAGCATCTGGATCCCTCTGGCCTTGCCTTTTATTTATATGGCAATACGCCCATTTTTTAACAAAAGAGAAAACGAAAAACTGGACAAATCCTTTGTGGAGTTTATGTCTTCCTTTTCCCAATATGATGCGAGATAACCTTCCAAAAAGAGAGGTATTACTATGCCGGAACTCAAGCCGCAATATGAAAATCTCCACGAATATGAATTCTACCCCGTCAATTTGCTGACGGAGTATCAGCAGTGCATCGACGAGGGTTTGGACATAGAAGAATACAAGGATGTATTCACCGCGGTCTATTATCTTCCCAATGACGAGACCAAAAAGAAACTGGGCGATGCCCTGTTTGAAAAAGTACGCTCCGCCAAAATGCGGGAGGATTATCCCTATAACGAGCCCTCTGATCTTCCGTCTATCCAGGCTCTGCGTAAACCCTACAGTTATGCAAAAACCGCACCCACCGATATGGAGGACAAGCTCCTGGGCGCGTGGCTGGGCCGCACCTGCGGCTGTCTGCTGGGCAAGTCCGTCGAGGGCATCCACTCTGATGAGCTGATCCCTTTCCTGCAGGAGACCGGCAATTTTCCTCTGCACCGCTATATCCTGCGGTCTGATCTGACGGATGCGATCCGCCAAAAGTACAAATTTGACTTCGATATTTGCACCTACGCCGACGACGGCGCGGGTATGCCCCCGGACGATGACACCAATTACACGGTGCTGTATCAGGCGATCATCGAAAAGTACGGTCGGGATTTCACCCCGGACGATGTGGCAAACACCTGGCTGAATGCCCTGCCCAAGGATTCCTACTGTACCGCCGAGCGGGTGGCATACTGCAATTTTGTTAACGGCTTCCGGCCGTCCCAGTCCGCCGTGTATCAAAACGCCTACCGGGAATGGATCGGCGCCCAGATCCGTGGCGACTATTTCGGCTATATCAACCCCGGCAAGCCGGAAATTGCCGCCGAAATGGCCTGGCGGGACGCCTGCATCTCCCACATCAAAAACGGCATTTACGGCGAGATGTTTGCCGCTGCTATGCTGTCCGTTGCCGCTGTAAGCAGCAGCCTCCGGGACATTATCCTGGGCGGTCTGGCGCAAATCCCTCACACCTCCCGGCTGTATGAAGCTGTTTTGTCCGTCCTCACCGACTTCGATAATGGCGTCAGCTTTGATGCGTGCATCCAAGGCATTCACCAAAAATACGACGAGCATACCTCCCACGGCTGGTGTCACACCATCCCCAACGCAATGATCGTTGCCGCCACCCTGCTCTACGGCGGCGGAGATTACAGCAAATCCATCTGTATGGCTGTGCAGTCCGCCTTCGATACCGA
>JAFQRK010000041.1 GCA_017410075.1 Oscillospiraceae bacterium
CACCCTTCACAACCAGTTCCAGGGCCTCGTTGGGATCATACTGAACAGAGCGGTCAATCAGTTTTGCGCTCTCCTTGTACTTTTTACCTCTAAACAATGTAATTATCCTCCTTAAAGTGGTGATGCGGAAAAATCCTCCCACATTTCCGGGCTGTTACCCGGTTCAAACATTTATCAGTCAGTTACGGTGATACCCATGGAGCGGCAAGTGCCACGAACCTGGCTTTCTGCAGCTTCCAGAGTGTTTACGTTCAGATCGGGCAGCTTGGTCTTTGCGATCTCAGTGACCTGAGCAGCAGTGATAGAGCCAACCTTGGTCTTGTTGGGGACGCCGGAGCCACTCTCCAGGCCTGCGGCCTTCAGAACCAGCAGGGGGGTGGGGGGAGTCTTGGTGATGAAGGTGAAGCTGCGGTCTGCGTAAACGGTGATGACAACAGGAATCTTGTAGCCTTCCTGAGCCTGCGTACGAGCGTTGAACTCCTTGATAAATGCGGCGATATTCACACCATGCTGACCCAGAGCAGGACCAACAGGGGGAGAAGCGGTTGCCTTAGCGGCGTTGATTTGAAGCTTGATAATACCAGTGACTTTCTGTGCCATTATAAAGCACCTCCTGAATATAATGTGGTGATATGCGTAATACGCATTTTTGTCGGGGTTTTGACCCCTCCCACGGTCCAACCGGCAAGCCGGTTCGATGCGTTATTGGGATGCGACCTCGATCTGATCGAGCTCAAACTCGACAGAGGTCTCACGGCCAAACATAGAAACGATAACATTGACCGCGTTGTTTTCGACCTCAATGCTCTCAACCGTACCGGTGAAGGAGCTCAGAGGACCGTCGAGGATACGGACAGTATCGCCAACTTCGTAGTTAACGATGATTTCCTTCTTCTCAACGCCCATCGCGTAGACTTCCTCATCCGTCAGGGGAGTGGGGTCGTTGCTGGATGTACCGACGAAGCCGGTAACACCGCGGATGTTGCGGATGACATGCCAGGTGTCATCGCTGTATACCATCTTTACCAGCACATAGCCGGGGAAGACCTTGCGGTCGTAAGTCTTGCTGACGCCGGATTCGGTGATCTCGGTAACAGTCTCCATAGGAATGGAGATCGCCAGGATCCGATCCTGCAGCTGACGGCTTTCGACGGTCTTTTCGATGGTAGCCTTTACAGTGTTCTCATAACCTGAATAGGTATGGACGACATACCACTTTGCAGCTTCTGCCATAGCGTATACCTTAGTGGGCCAGGTTGATAATGGCGGTGATCAGAGCCTGAGCAACGAAATCGAATACCCAGATGAACAAACCAACCACAACGACACAGGCAATGACGATCAAGGTGTTCTTTGCCACCTGCTTGGGGGTAGACCAGACGACTTTCTTCAGCTCGCTCTTCAGCTCGCGGAAGTATCTGGCGATTTTCTTGAACAAATTGTCCTTCTTAACTTCTGCCATTGTCCATTCTCCTTACTTGGTCTCGTTGTGAACTGTGTGCTTCTTGCAGAATCTGCAGTACTTCTTCATTTCGAGACGGTCAGGGTCATTCTTCTTGTTTTTCATGGAATTGTAGTTTCTCTGCTTGCACTCAGAGCATCTCAAAGTGACTTTAACGCGCATATCGGCACCTCCTTAAATATTGCCTCCCTGCATGACCCCGGCTATGAAAGATTTAGAAACGGCCACTACAATAACCGTCCGAGGTTGAAATTTGGGCGCACTAACAAAACCCAATTTTCACAGGTAGAGCCATTCTATCACAGTTTGCAAGTGGAGTCAACAACTTTTTTACATTTTTTCGGTATTTTTTACAGATAGAAGCACAGCATCTTGTGTTTTTTGACGGAATATTTGCTCCTGCTACCGGAATATGCTTTTGCGAGGTGATGCGTTATGAATTTTAAGAAATGGAAACCTTATCTTTTTTGGATTTTGCTTGCGGAGGGTGTGGGACTTTTGGCGGGATTGCTTACCGCAGATGCCACAGCGATCTACGCCAATTCCGTCCAAAAACCGCCGCTGGCACCGCCGGGGATCGTATTTCCTATTGTGTGGACAGTTTTGTATGCCCTGATGGGGATCGGTGCGGCCAGAGTTTCCACATCGGAAAACCGGCAGCAGAAGAATGTGGCGATCAATCTGTTTATTATCCAGCTGATCGTCAATTTTTTCTGGAGCTTTTTCTTCTTTAACGCTCAGGCGTTTGGATTTGCCGCGGTTTGGCTTGTGCTGCTCTGGGTGCTGGTGCTGCTGATGATCATTGCGTTCTGGAAGGTGGACCGGAGGGCTGCCTGGCTGCAGATCCCGTACCTGATCTGGCTGACTTTTGCGGCATATCTGAATTTTGCGGTGTATTTATTGAATTAAAGCTCTTTCTTTTTTCGGCAGGATGCGTTATACTATTGAAAAAAAGGAGGGCTGCTTATGAAAATTATGGGAATTGACTACGGCGACGCCCGTACCGGTGTTGCCATTTCCGATTTGCTGTGCAGCATTGTCGGCTCCACCTATGTGATCCCCAGCCGCAATACGGAAAAGGCCATTGCCGATATCGTAAGGCTGATCCGGGAAAACGGCGTGGGTCAGCTGGTGGTGGGGCTGCCGAAAAATATGAACGGCACCGAGGGCCCCAGAGCGGAGCTGTGCCGGGAATTTGCCGACAAGCTGAAGCAAATAACCGGCTTGCCGGTCGTCCTTTGGGATGAGCGCAGAACCACAGTGGAAGCCCATAATATTTTGTCGATGCACAACTATCACGGTCAGAAGCGGAAGAATACTGTGGATGCTGTGGCAGCATCTCTGATCCTGGAGGGCTATTTGCAGTTTCGCGGCCGGTAAAGCAGTTCCCGGACACCGGTAAACAGCAGCAGGATACCAAAAAGCTTTTTCAAAAGTCCTGCATCCAGCTGCAGGCCGATCCAGGAAAATATCCCAGCAGCCATACTGCCTGCAAGGATCGCAGGCAGTATTTTCTTTAGCTGCAGCACACCCTGCTTCCAGCGAAATAAGGAAACAGAGCCTGCCGCTGTGATAAAAAACATCAGATTGATAAGCCGCGCCTGGGCAGCCGGTATATCCAATACCAGCGTCAGCCAAAGGATCAGCAGAGAGCCGCCCCCGACTCCCAGACCTGCCAGATAGCCAAGTGCCGCCCCGGCGATGAGAGCCACGGGAAAGGAGCTTAGCATAGATATCGGACACCTCCCCAAAGTATCAGTGCGCCCAGCGCTCTGTGAAGCCATTTGACGGGGATCTTTTTTGCGGTCATACCGGCCAGGATGCCGCCGCCAATGCTGCCAATCAGATAGGGAAGGGCTGAACCTATGGGGATCCCCTGGGTCAATGCGCCCATTGTCAGGGAGATGATGCAGATCGGCAGGATGATCGAAACGGAAGCCGGAAAAATGTCTTCGTCTGCAATATCTGTCAGCAGCGTCAGCAGGGGAACAAGCACCATTCCGCCTCCTGCGCCGAATAGTCCGTTGACTGCGCCAGCAGCAAGACCTGCCAGCGCGGTTTTGAATTTTTGCATAAAAAACGCCTCCTGTGGAAATTTTCTCCACAGGAGGCTGTTTTATTCTTTTAATACGATCAGCCGCTGATCACCAGATCACGGTCCAGAGCCTTCAGGTTCTTTGCGGTGAGGGTAACTGCGTCGAGAACTGCGGTTTCCCACTCGTCATAGGCGTCGTTGGTCATATCAATATCGATCATATAGTCGCGGTAGGTCAACTCGTCATCTTCCTTATAGAACATAACATGGTAGCCGTACTCACTCTCGATAATGCCGGTGTCGCCAACCTTGCGGTCATCCAGAGCCCAATCCTTGAAGGACTGCACATAGTTGGAGTCGCGGTAGATATCCTCGATCAGACCGCCGCTGTCCTTGGAGCCGGTGTCTTCACTCTTCTGAGCAGCCAGCTTGGTAAATGCTGCGCTGTCCTGCTTTTCACCCTTCAGGAACTCGTCCAGAATTGCCTGAGCCTTTTCCTTGGTGGCCTGCTTCTCGGCATCGGAATAGGTTGTCACGCCGGTCTCAGCGTCCTTGGTGCCGCCGGTGAACTTGACCAGAATGTGCTGGACATTGGCCAGAGGCTTCTCGTTGGTGGTCATTTCCTGGAACAGCAGCACATAGTAGCCGTTGACAGTTGCGTTCTCGCCTTCGCCGGACTTGACCTCAATGGAGGTGATATCGCCGGGCTTGCGTGCGGAATCAGAGAGCCACTTGATGCCTTCTTCAGTGATGGTGTTGGACAGAGCGCCGTAAAGCACATAGGTGTTTTCAGAAGCTGCGACCTTCTCCAGATCCTCTTCCTTCTTATCCTTGTGAATGTCCAAAGCCTTGACGGCTGCATTCAGCTTCTCCAGAGTGCTGTTGTCAGCAATGGCCAGGCCCTTTGCGGCTGCTTCTGCATCCTTGCGGGCCTGCTCCTTCTGCTCGTCGGTGTAGGTGGTGGTTTCGTTGCCGTTTTCGTCCTTTTCGGTCGTGCCGCCGCCGTTAAACTTCAGGAAGTCATTAACCGTGCAGAAATAGTAAGAGAAGGTGTAGGAATTATAATCGTTCATCTTATCCTTCTCATATTCGCGATAGTCGGGGTCGCCAAACTCCAGGCCGTCGTAGTAGTCACCGGCGAAGCTGTTGGCGATGGTGTTGATGCGGGTATACTCCATATAGGACTTTACAGTAGCGCCGGGGCCGTAGACGCCGCGCAGGTAGCTCTTAGCATCGCTGTAGCCGTAGTATGTAGCATACAGCTCCAGATTCTCTTCCTGCAGATCCAGATTCTTCTGCTCGGAGTCAGTCAGCTGGTAGCCGGCGCTGACGGCCTTATCGTACATTGCATATGCCCACTTGGCATTTTCAGTAGCAGCGGTAGCAAAGTAATCAGCCCAGGTCTCGCCGGTGGTGGTATTGTATACCTGCTCATCCAGGGGAGTGGAAACATTCAGACCGGTATACAGCATCAGATAGGTGCTGGAATAGCTGCCGTAGTCATCATACTGACTTGCATAGGCCTGGATGAAATCCATATAATAGTAGTTCAGCTCAACGGAGGTGAGCTTATGACCGTCGATGGTAACTGCGGTAGTGACGCGGTTGATCAGACCGGTAACAGGGGTCTTCAGGGTGATGCCCAGGAAAATGGCAACCACCAGAACCATTACAACAATAAATGTAAGGGTGTAGGCCTTGGTAGCATTGGCTTCCTTCTTGGCTTTCTTCTGCCGCTCGGTCATTGCTGCGGCGTTCTGCTCCTTGCGGAGCTTCTTCTTATCGGATGCACTCATATAATCAAATCCTCTCAATGTGCAATTATGGTTACTGGATATGCCAGCACATAGTCTAGCGTATTATAACCGATTTATCCCGTGGTTGCAAGTATTTTCTTTCGGAAATGAAATAATTGTAAAAAAAGTTTAAAATTTCAGGCTTTTGCAATAAAAAAGCAAGAAGAGCCTAAACTCTTCTTGCCAAAACCCCGCTTTAGCCGTGTGCATCCATTTATGACCTGCACGAAAAGGCAGGTGGGTCGCCTCTCACCATCTTAACTGCTCCCAACATCCACCGTGCGTCAAAGCGCAGGCGGGAGGTCTGCAAACCGATGGGGAAGTGGGGCATCCCAATAATAAAATGTGGGTCCAAAAGGACACATCACGCACCAAGCAGGGGGCAATTATGCTTCGTCCTCTTCGTAGAGGCCGTCCATAATCAAACTGTATACGGTTTCCAGCTCAGTCTCGTCCTCAATGGCACAGAGGATGGGCTCGCCATCTTCTTCCACAGACTTGAGAATGCTGACCTCCAGATCTGCCAGTTCGCCCTTTTCGCCGTCAGCAGGGATCACTGCCAGGTAGGAAAAACCGTTATACTCGATGGCCTTGAGCACTTCCAGTTCGTATTCCGTGCCGTCTTCATCTACAATGGTCATAAAATCAGAGCCGTATTGATCGTACATATGCGTGCCTCCGTATGTTCTTTCTGTATCTTTATTTTATCCCAGGCGGAGCGTAAAATCAAGTGGGAATGTTGCATATCAATGACTGTAAAAGTTTTGCTAAATTGCCTATGGAATCAGTATGCACATTTCGGAAATAACTATGTATACTATAAAATTTAAGTTTATTTCACAATTTAGTGCTTTTCTTTTGCTTCCGGGTATGCTATAATACTACGACTGGTAGTATGCACATATGCCGGTTTGATGGAAAAATGCTGTCTTCGCAGGTCATTTTTGACTGCTGTATATAGGAGGTATTGGCATGGATAATGAGATGAACAACCAGGACAAGCGCCGGGTCTCCCGTCAGAACTGGAAGCCGGGACGGGCGTACTGCGTGCTGCGCAGTATCTGGACGGGCGTTTATTCTCTGCTCAAGATCGCGGTTGGCGCTGTGGCAACGGTGCTGCTTGTGGGCATTGTTTGCGGTTTTGTATTTTTGTTCACATTGGGCGATTATCTGGAAGGCGATATTGCGCCTCTGGCAGGTGTCCAGCTGGAGGGCTTTGACTTAAATGAGCCGTCCTATGTCTATTATGTGGACGATTCCGGCAATATTCAGGTCCTGCAGAAGCTCTATCCGGAGCTGAACCGGGAATGGGTGGACTATGAGGACATTCCCGAGAACCTGATCAATGCCGCTGTGGCCATCGAGGATCACCGCTTCTTCGAGCATCAGGGCGTGGACTGGTTTACCACTCTGAAAGCCTGCGTAAATATGTTCGTCGGCTCCGGTGACCAATTCGGTGGCTCCTCCATTACCCAGCAGCTGATCAAGAACCTGATGCTGATGGAGGATGAGGGCGCAGATGATGTTACGGTGCAGCGAAAGGTACTGGAGATCTTCCGCGCAACGGAATTTGAGCGCCGCTACGATAAGAGCGTCGTTCTGGAATGGTATCTGAATAAGATCTATCTGGGCAACCGCTGTGAGGGTGTCAAGGCAGCTGCCGCCAAGTATTTCGGCAAGGAGCTGGAGCATCTGACAGCAGCAGAGTGCGCCTGCCTGATCAGTATTACCAATAACCCCTCTTTGTTTGATCCCTACCGCACCAGTCTGGATGCATCCGGAATGACCGGTATGCAGCAGAATGATATCCGCCGTACCAATACGCTGTACATGATGCGCGAATACGGTTATCTGACGGAGGAAGAATATCAGGAGGCCTTAAATCAGGAAATCGTGCTCAAAGACGGCATCGACCCTGAAGACCGCGTTGCAGACTGCGCCAATGAAGACTGTGGCTACCATGGCAAGGTGGGGACCTTTACCCTGCAGGAGAACGGCCGCTATTACTGCCCCCAGTGCGGCAGTATGACAGAGATCGGCGTCAACGCATCCCAGGAGGTCTATTCCTGGTTTGTGGATACGGCGGTTAGAGATGTTGCCAAGCAGATGGCAGAGGAAGCCGGCCTTGAGTGGAATAAAAAGACCCAGGATCTGTATCTGGATCTGATCACCAACGGCGGCTACCATATTTATACCACGCTGGATATGGATGTGCAGAAGGCGGTGGACGAGATCTATACGGATCTGAATGAGATCCCCAAGACCGCCAGTGTCCAGCAGCTGCAGTCTGCCATCGTGATCATTGACAATTCCACCGGTGATATCGTTGCGCTGTCCGGCGGTGTTGGCGAGAAGGATGTATATTTCGGCTACAGCAGAGCGGAATCCGATCAGCTGCAGCCCGGTTCCTCCATCAAGCCCTTGACCATTTATGCCCCTGCCTTTGAGCTGGGACTGTTTACACCTGCCTCTGTTCAGAAGGATATGCCGCTGTACTACACGGAGGATCCGGAGAATCCCGAGGCAAAGCCGAAGCCCTATCCGCTAAATACCGGTAAGGCATCCTACGGCTACAGAAGAAACATCCTGTACGGCGTTACCCAGTCTGTGAATACGGTTGCAGTTCAGACCCTGAACACCATCGGTCTGGAATACAGCTTCAATTTCGCCAAGGAAAAATTCGGTCTGTCCTCTCTGATCGAAAGTGAGGAAAGAAACGGCACTGTCTACTCCGACATCGGTCTGTCGCCCTTGGGTATGGGCGCACCCACCGACGGCGTTACCGTCAGAGCGATGAGCGCTGCTTATGCGACCTTTGCCAATGACGGCGTATACCGGGAGGCCCGTACCTTTACAAAGGTATACAACGGCAAGGGCGAAGTGGTCCTGAGCAATGCCCAGGATTCGGAGCAGATCCTCAGCGAGAAGACGGTAACTTATATGAATTACTGCCTTGAAAATGTTGTTAAGGCCGGTACCGGCACGGCAGCGCAGATCAGTGGACAGGTTGTTGCAGGCAAGACCGGTTCTACCACCAGCAATAAGGACCGTTGGTTCTGCGGCTATACAGATTACTATACAGCAGCCGTCTGGTGTGGCTATGATACGCCTGAGGTCATTCAGCTGACGGAGGACGGACGGAATCCCGCCACGGTGCTGTTCAATAAGGTTATGAAGCCGATCCACAGCGGACTGGAATCTGTGCCGCTGTATGATGCTTCCCAGCTGGTGAGCGTTGGAATCTGCCTGGATTCCGGCAAGCTGGCAACGGATGCCTGCCAGCATGATGTGCGTGGCAGCCGTGTAGAGTATGCACTGGTCTATCCTGAGGATGTGCCCAAGGAAACCTGCGACAAGCATATTATGGTGGATTACTGCGCCGACGGCGTTGCATCCGAATACTGCAAGAATCTGGCTGCCATCGGTCAGGTCACTCTGACGAAGAAGGCATTGGTAAAGATGACCCAGGAGGAGCTGGATGACATTATCGAGGCCACCGGAAACGGTCTGCACGATCAGTATACCAAGGATAACTATATCTATCTGGTAGATGCCAGCGGAAATCCCATACCGTTCTATGGTATCCACGGCGATATCAACGGCGGAACAAGCCATAACTGTGAGCAGTGCTCGAAGCATACCAAGAGTATTTGGGATGAATTCCTGAGCGGCGGTCAGTAATATAAAATTTAAGGAGATTGCCATGGTCTGGTTATCAGATGAATGGAAAGAATATGAGGTATTGGATACCTCAGCAGGCGAGCGTCTGGAGCGGTGGGGAAAGTATATCCTGGTCCGTCCGGACCCCCAGGTCATTTGGAACACGCCCCATATTGACCCTGCTTGGAAGCATTACGATGCCCGCTATATCCGGTCCAATACCGGTGGCGGCCGCTGGTCTGACCACAATCTGCCGGAGCGCTGGCAGATCCACTACAAGGATTATCTAACATTCAATGTTAAGCCGATGAATTTCAAGCACACCGGTGTATTTCCGGAGCAGGCTGCCAATTGGGACTTTATCCGGGATAAGGTGGCCTCTGCCGGCCGCCCGGTACGGGTGCTGAATCTGTTTGCCTATTCCGGCGGCGCGACTCTGGCCGCCGCTGCCGGCGGCGCGGAGGTTTACCATGTGGATGCCTCCAAGGGTATGGTGGCCTGGGCAAAGGAAAATGCTCACGCTTCCGGCCTGGCAGACCGTCCTATCCATTGGATCGTGGACGATTGCGGTAAATTCATTCAGCGGGAGATCCGGCGCGGACGGCGATATGACGGCATTATTATGGATCCGCCCAGCTACGGTCGGGGTCCCAGCGGTGAGATCTGGAAGATGGAAACCAGCTTCTATCCCTTCCTGCTGGAAACTGCCAAGCTGTTGACGGACGATCCGCTGTTTGTGATCATCAATTCTTATACAACGGGTCTTGCACCCTCTGCTGTGGGCTATGCGTCCGATGTGGTATTCGGCGCGGATCACGGCGGACATACTGCGGTAGGCGAACTGGGCCTGCCGGTAAAATCCACGGGCATTATGCTGCCCTGCGGTGCCACCGGACGGTGGACTCCGTAAACGGAGGAACGAATGGAAAAGGCTATTTCTGTCGAACATCTTGCATACGCATATCCGGGCGTGGAGGACACGCCCGATATCGTTGTTTTTGAGGATCTGAGCCTGCAGATCGAACAAGGCAGTTTTGTGGCGGTTTTGGGCGGCAACGGCTGCGGAAAATCCACACTGGCAAAGCATTTTAATTCCATATTGCTGCCCTGCGGCGGAAAAGTCTATGTCTACGGAATGGATACCTCGGACGAGGAAAAGCTAATGCAGGTGCGCCGCTGTACCGGCATGGTATTCCAAAATCCGGACAATCAGATCGTAGCCAATGTGGTGGAAGAGGATGTGGCATTCGGCCCTGAGAATCTGGGCATCGCCAGCCCGGAGATCCGAAACCGTGTGGATCGGGCGCTGAAGCAGGTGGGAATGTATGAATACCGGGAGCACGCGCCCCATCTTTTGTCCGGCGGACAGAAGCAGCGGGTGGCCATTGCCGGTGTTATTGCCATGGAGCCCAAGTGCATCGTTTTGGATGAGCCAACGGCGATGCTGGATCCCAGAGGCCGCAAGGAGGTAATGCAGACCGTTACCAAGCTGAATGCCGAAAAGGGGATCACGGTTGTGCTGATCACCCACCATATGGAGGAGGCGGCTCAGGCGCAGCGGGTCGTTGTGCTGCACCAGGGAAAAATAGAGGCAGACGGAACACCGCAGGAGGTATTCTCCCAGGTAGAGCTGCTGCATAAGATCGGACTTGCTGCCCCGGACACAGTGGAGCTGTGCTGGGAGCTGAATAAACACGGATTCAACCTGCCCCTTAGCGCATTGGATCCAGATGATTGCGCGCAGATACTTTTACGATTCCTGGAAGGTCTGACACGCAGGGAGGAAGAAAATTGGCACCTTTTTTAGAGGTAAAAAATCTGACGCACAAGTATAGCGCCGGTACTCCGTTTGAGCACACGGCGCTGTGTGATGTGTCCTTTACGCTGGAAAGAGGAGAATTTATCGGCGTGATCGGTCATACCGGCTCCGGTAAATCTACTCTGATGCAGCATTTGAACGGTCTTTTGAAGCCTACTTCCGGCAGCATTGCGCTGGACGGGACGGATATCTGGCAGGATAAGAAAACCACCCGTCAGACCCGATTCCGCGTCGGACTGGTGTTCCAGTACCCGGAGTATCAGCTGTTTGAAGAGACGGTTTATAAGGATATTGCCTTTGGCCCCAAGAATATGGGACTGGATGCGGCTGAGATCGACCGCAGAGTCAAGGAATCCGCTGCCGCAGTGGGTCTTTCCCAGGAGCTGCTGACGGTATCGCCCTTTGACCTTTCCGGCGGCCAGAAGCGCCGTGTTGCCATCGCAGGCGTACTGGCGATGGAGCCGGAGCTGCTGATCCTGGATGAGCCTACTGCAGGTCTTGATCCTGCGGGAAGGGAAGAGATCCTTTCTTATATCGACAGTTATCGCAAGGCAAAGCAGGCTACCATTATGATGGTCAGCCACTCCATGGGCGATGTTGCCCGGATGGCAGACCGGCTGATCGTTATGAACAAAGGCCGGATCGCCCTGATGGGCGCACCCGGCGAGGTCTTCTGTCACGCCCGGGAGCTGGTGGATATGGGTCTTGATATCCCGGCGCTGACCCGTTTGTTCCTGCAGCTGAAGGAGCTGGGCCTGGATGTGGAGCCGGTCTATACCCAGGAGCAGGCCGTAAAGGCTCTGCTGGCGCTGAGAGGAGGGAACGCGAATGCTTAAGGATGTTACCCTCGGTCAGTTTTTCCCGGGAAAATCCCTGATCCACCGCCTGGATCCCAGAACAAAGCTACTGATCCTGATTGGCTATATCGTGGCGCTGTTTTTGGCGGTCAGCTGGCTTTCCTACGGCGTTGTGTTTGTGTTCCTGGTGTCCTGCATTGCCATATCCCGCATTCCCGTAAAGTCGTTCTTCCGGGGAATGAAGCCGCTGATCTTCATTCTGGTCTTTACCGGTATTTTAAATATTTTCTTCACCCAGGGCGAAACCGTTTTGGTACAGTTTTGGAAGATCACTGTTACCCTGGAAGGCTTAATCCGGGCATTTTTTATGGTATTCCGGATCATGCTGCTGATTACGGGAACCTTTCTGCTGACCTATACCACATCGCCCATTGCGCTGACGGATGGCCTGGAATCCCTGCTTTCTCCGCTGAAGAAGATCAAGCTGCCGGTGCATGAGCTGTCGATGATGATGTGTATCGCGCTGCGGTTTATCCCTACATTGATCGAGGAGACCGATAAAATAATGTCCGCCCAGAAGGCTAGAGGCGCGGACTTTGAATCCGGCAAGCTGATGCAGCGTGTCAAGGCACTTGTGCCCATCCTGGTGCCGCTGTTTATCAGTGCGTTCCGCCGTGCCGATGAGCTGGCAACGGCTATGGAATGCCGCTGCTATCATGGCGGTGATGGCCGCACAAAAATGAAGCTTCTGCGGATGCGCAGCTTTGACTATTACAGCTTCCTGGTATCCGCTGCAATGATCGCCGGTGTCTGTGTGCTGCGGCATTTCGGTCTGTGAGGTAGATTATGCGCAATATTGCTTTGTTTTTGACCTATCTGGGCACGGCCTATCACGGCTGGCAGATGCAGAAAAATCTGCCCACAGTGCAGGAGACCCTGCAAAAGGCCATTGAAATGATCGTCGGTCACAGCGTTCATGTTACCGGCTGCGGCCGTACCGATGCCGGTGTCCACGCCAAGTGCTATGTGGCGAATTTACGCACCGAGTCCACCATTCCGGTGGATCGGCTGCCCTATGCGCTGAACACCCATTTGCCGCTGGATATTGTGGTTACCAAGGCGATGGAGGTCCACGAAAATTTCAATGCCATTGGCTCCTGCGCCAAGAAAGAGTATACCTATCTCATCTACAATTCCCGGGTGAAAGACCCCTTTTTCGTGGATCGCGCCTGGTTTTATCCCAAGTATCTGGATGAAAAAGTGATGCAGGCGGCTGCTGATCAGTTTGTGGGTACCCACGATTTTGCTGCGGTCAGAAGTGTGGGCACGGAGGTAAAATCCACAGTGCGCACAGTATACTATTACAAGGTCGAGCGGGACGGAGATCTGATCATGCTGCGGGTCTGCGCCAACGGATTTTTGTATAATATGGCGCGGGCCATGGCCGGAACGGTGGTTTATGCCGCAGAAGGCAAATTCCCGCCGGAGGAGATCGGCAGGATCTTGAATGACGGAAACCGCACTGCCGCAGGTCCGACCGTACCTGCCGGCGGTCTGTATATGACCCATCTGTGGTACGACGATGGGATCGAAAATTTTGAATGTGTACCGGAAAGACCCATTGTTTGAATGGAGTGATTATCTATGCAACCGAAGCTTTGCACCAAGTGCAAAAAGAATATAGCCGTGGTTTTTATCACCAAAATGGAAAACGGCGTGACGCTGAATGAGGGCTATTGCCTCAAATGCGCCCGTTCTCTGGGCATCCCCCAGATCGACCAGGCGGTGAAGCAGATGGGCTTCTCTGAGGAGGATCTGGACAATCTCAGCGATGAGATGAGCAGTATGTTCGCCCAGATCGATCCCAGCGAAGCAGATGATGACGAAATGGACAGCCAGACTGCCACATTTCCGCTTTTGAATCAGCTGTTTGGCGGCATCAGCCAGCCGAAACCTGCAGAGGATCTGCCTGCTGAGCGCACCGAGCCGACCGATAAGAATGAAGGCGGCGAAAAACATAAGAAAAAGATTAAAAAGCATAAGTTCCTGGACAGCTACTGCATGAATCTGACCAGCCGCGCCAAAGAGGGAAAGCTGGACAAGGTCATTGGCCGCGATGTGGAAACGGAACGGGTCGTCCAGATCCTGAACCGCCGCCAGAAGAACAATCCCTGCCTCATCGGTGAGCCCGGCGTCGGTAAGACCGCCATTGCAGAGGGGCTTGCCCAGCGGATCGCCGCCGGTGATGTGCCCTATAAGCTGCGTGACAAGGAAGTTTTCCTGCTGGATCTGACGGCTCTGGTAGCCGGTACCCAGTTCAGAGGTCAGTTTGAGAGCAGAATGAAGAGCCTGATCAGCGAGATCAAGGAAAACGGCAACATTATCCTTGTCATCGACGAGGTGCATAATCTGGTGGGTGCCGGTGATGCCGAAGGCTCTATGAATGCTGCAAATATCCTGAAGCCTGCGCTGTCCCGGGGAGAGATCCAGGTCATCGGTGCAACAACCTTTAACGAATACCGCAAGTATATCGAGAAGGATGCGGCTCTGGAACGCCGATTCCAGCCTGTTACCGTTGCAGAGCCTACCATTGAGGAGGCCTGCCAGATCATGCAGGGCATCGCCAAGAGCTATGCGGATTTCCACGGTGTTACCATTTCCCCGGAAATCGCACGGCAGTGCGTGGTGCTGTCGGAGCGGTATATTACCGACCGTTTCCTGCCGGATAAGGCTATCGACCTGCTGGATGAAGCCTGCTCCGATGTGAATCTGCGGTGCAAGGAGATCTCCTTGCTGGCAGAAAAGAAGAAGGAACGGGACGATTACGAGCTGGAGCTGAGAATGCTGACCGAGGATACGGAGAATGAGCATTTTGAGCGGCTTGCCCATATCCGCAGCAAGCTGTGCCAGATCGCTGATGAGATCGAACGGCTGGAGCAGGTGCCGCCTCCCGCGGTTACCATTGAAAATCTCGCCCGGATCATCGAGCTGTGGACCAAGATCCCTGCATCCAAGATCAAAGCCCAGGAGTTCCAGCAGATCAGCGGCCTTTACCACCGGCTGAAGGAGCATATCGTGGGTCAGGACGAGGCTGTGGACGCGGTTTCCCGGGCGATCCGGCGCCACCGGGTTGGCATCAGCCCCAAAAAGCGCCCGGTTTCCTTTATCTTTGTCGGCCCTACCGGCGTAGGCAAGACGGAGCTGGTCAAGTGCCTTGCCAACGATCTGTTTGACAGCGTGGACAGCCTGATCCGGCTGGATATGTCCGAATATATGGAAAAGCACACCGTTTCCAAGCTGATCGGCTCGCCTCCCGGCTATGTTGGCTATGACGAGGCCGGCCAGCTGACAGAGAAGATCCGCCGCAGACCCTACAGCGTGGTGCTGTTCGATGAGATCGAAAAGGCGCACCCCGATGTACTGAATATCCTGCTGCAGGTCTTAGATGACGGCCGCATCACCGATGCCCAGGGCAGAACGGTGAATTTTGAGAATACTGTCATCGTTATGACCTCCAATGCCGGTTCTGAGGGCAGGGTTGGCGGTATGGGCTTTGGCCGTACGGATACCGATATTGTCAAGGAAAAAACGATGAAGGCTCTTCGGGATTTCCTGCGTCCGGAGTTTATCAACAGAGTGGATGAGATCATTACCTTTAACCACCTGACAGAGGAGAATTTCCTTGGCATCGCGGACATTATGCTGAAAGAGCTGACCCAGAGCCTGGCTGACCGCGGTTTAACCGTAACATTTGATAAAAATGTTCGGGTATTCCTGGTAAATAAGGCTTATTCCGTGACTTATGGCGCAAGAAACTTACGAAGAACGATTCAAAAGGAACTGGAAGATCCCATATCTGAGAAGATTATCGAGTCCTTTGAAACGCCCATCTCCACCATTCACATCACTGCGGATGATGGTAAGATCACGGTTACTGCAGAATAAAAAATCGCATGGAAAAGGCCCCCTCTGACGAGGGGGCTGTCTGCGTTAGCAGACTGGGGGAGAGATAAACTACCCCTCAGTCAGCCTACGGCTGACAGCTCCCCTGACAAGGGGAGCCTTTTATTTTACATATCCATTTTGTTTATCAGCTTGTCGCTGACATTGCTTGCGGCGTTTTCCACGGCAATTGCGGCCTTGTTTACCAGCTTCCGCGTGGTAGATTGCTTCGGCAGCATCATCACAGCCACCGCGCCTGCGGCAGCACTGACGCCTAAAGTGATCGCCCAGCCTTTTGCTTTCATATACCTCACTCCCTTCGCCATTAGTATGCCCGATTCGGCAAAAACTGCACGCAGGGAATTTTGGAAGTTTTTTCGCAATATTCTTGTCAAAACGCAAAAGCTGTGATATGATTTTATCAAGAAAATACGAATTATGTTAGGAGGCAGGGTATGTCTATTGATAAGCTCCACGATAAGATCAGAAAAATGAAAAATCCGTCTATGCTGGATCTTTCTGCACCTGCAGATGCGATTCCTGCCCATATTCAGCAGGGTAGCTTTGTGCAGAATTATTCCGTGTTTTGCCGTGAGCTGATGGAGGGTCTTAAGGATTCCGTTCCGGCAATTCGCTTCCACTTTAATACCTTTGCTCTGCTGGGCGGTGAGGGTCTTTCTGCGCTGTCTGTACTCTTGAAGGAGGCTGGGGAGCTGGGCTATTATGTTGTGCTGGATGCCCCCGGTATCTTGACGCCTGAGGATGCGCAGATGATCGCTGATACCGTTTTCGGCGGTGAGGATTATCCCTGCGACGGCCTGGTGATCAGCCCTTATATCGGCAGCGATGCCATCAAGCCCTTTATCAATGCCTGCAAGGCAGACAAGGATCTTTTTGTTGTTGTCCGTTCTGCCAATAAGTCCGCGCTGGAGCTGCAGGATCTGATGACCGGCACGCGGCTTGTGCATACGGCTGCAATGGATATCGTCAGCCGCCACGGTGAAAATATCTTTGGCAAAAACGGATATTCCCGGATCGGTGCTGTTGTCAGCGCCGGTGCGCCCAACAGTCTGCGCGCTATTCGCAATGGCTACAAGTATGCGTATCTTCTGGTTGACGGCCTTGAATATCCCAGCGGTAATCATAAGAACTGCAGCCTGGCCTTTGACCGACTGGGTTACGGCGCGGTGGTCTGCGCAGGCGCATCTGTTACCGCTGCCTGGAAGGAAAACGGAACAGACGGAACGGATTATGTGGCACAGGCCTTTGAGGCGGCAGACAGAATGAAGAAGAATCTGCTGCGGTATATTACCATTCTGTAAGGGGGAAAGGATATGCCGAAGATCTATGGCTCTATGTTATGCCCGGATTGTGTGCAGTGCTGCGAAGAGCTGACGGCAGCAGGCATTTCCTACGAATTCTGCGATTTTGCAGACAGTCTGGTAAATTTAAAGACATTTTTGTCGATCCGCGACAAAAACGAAGTGTTTGACTCAGTCAAGGATGCAGGCAGGATCGGAATTCCCTGCATTGTGGATGAAAAGGGGAGTATTTCCCTGAATTGGTCTTCCTATGTAGGCCAGGCCGAAGCCTGACTTAGAAATCGTTGGGCATCATGGTGCCGGCACCGTTGCCGCTTTTGGGATGATTGCCGCCACCGATAAAGCCATCACCGTCGGTTGCCTGGCCGTTATCGTCTTTGGGCATCAGATCATTCATTGCTTCACTGGCATCGGTTGCCATATCATCCATCGTTGCGCCGCCGCGACAGCCTGCAAACAGGCCAAGGGTAAGGACAAGCACCAGCAAAATCGTAATCATCTTTTTCATTACATTTCCTCCCTAGAGTTGGATTACACGGCTAGTATCTCCGAAAATTGAAAAAACATACTTATACATTGCGTCTGTGAAATTTGCAGACGCAATTTTATTATTTTATATAAAATAATAACGCTTCCAATTGCATATTTGGTTTTGGTGTGATATAGTATAAAAGATATCATACACCCGGAGGCGTTTATGAGGGAATTGACATCTTTACAGAAGCAGTTAAGCTCCGTTTGCGAGCTCAGATATAGTGAACCTATGAGCAGCCATACCTCCTTCCGCATCGGCGGCGAGGCAGAGGTGATGGCCTTTCCGAAAAACACGAAGGAATTGGCAGATATCCTGAAGCAGGCCGGTGCTCTGGGCGTAAAGCCAAGGATTTTGGGCGCAGGCACCAATGTGCTGGCACCGGATGAGATGCTTCCCGGCATTGTGATCTGCCTGAAGGACTGCCTGGACGGAATGGAGCTGCTTCCTGGCTGCCGGATCTCCGTTATGGCCGGCGTTACCATGACCCGTGCCGCGCTGTTTGCGGCAAAAAACGGTCTTTCCGGTCTGGAATTTGCCCACGGCATTCCCGGGACTGTGGGCGGCGGCGTGTATATGAACGCCGGTGCTTACGGCGGAGAGATCTGCCAGGTCTTTGAAAGCGCTGTGGTGATGAAGCCCGACGGCACAACCAAGACGCTTTCGTTGGAACAGATGGAATTTTCCTACAGACACAGCGTTCTGGAGGGAACCGGCGATATTGTGATCAGTACGGTATTTCGTCTTGAGGAGAAGCCTGAAGCGGAAATTAGGGCGAGGATGAAGGAACTGATGGAAAAACGCAGTGCATCCCAGCCGCTGGATCTTCCGTCGGCAGGCTCGGCATTTAAGCGCCCTGTGGGCGGTTATGCGGCGGCGCTAATCGATGATGCAGGACTAAAGGGCTATCAGGTGGGCGGTGCTGCAATTTCCACCAAGCATGCCGGCTTTGCCGTAAATCTGGGCGGTGCAACCGCGCAGGATGTAAAGACTCTGCTAAAAAATGTTTCCGATAAGGTATACGAAAAATCCGGCATTCGTTTGGCGCCGGAAGTGAGAATTTGGTAATTTTACGAAAGGAGGGCCCGCAATGGCCGTATCATTTTCTGCAACTGCCAAGGCTGAAATCTGTCGGGCCTTCCCGTCAAGACGCTGCTGCGCCCTGGCGCAATGCTTTGGCATACTGCTGTTTTGCAACAGCTTCAGCGCCGATGGCATCCGGATCATAACGGAAAGCAGGGAACTGGCGCAGACCTTGCCAAAACTGTTTAAAAAGGCGTTTTCCGTTCAGTTTGACATTGTCCCGGAGGGAGAAACCGCTGCAAAGATGGTATTTCAGATCACGGACAAGGAGAAGATCTCGCAAATTATGGCGGCCTATGGCTTCAATCCCACGGATACGCTGGCGCTGAATGTGAATCTGGCGGTGGTGGAGGAGGAATGCTGCAAGGCTTCGTTCCTGCGCGGTGCGTTCCTTTCCGGTGGGTCTGTAACAGATCCTGCCAAGGGCTATCACATCGAGATCACCACGACCCACGGCGCTGTTGCCCGTCAGACCTATGCGCTGATGGAAGAGGTTTTGGGCTTCTACCCCAAAACGGCTGTGCGGGTAGGAACGCAGGTGCTGTATTTAAAGCAGAGTGAGCAGATCAGCGATCTTTTGACCTATTTGGGTGCGCCGGTTGCGGCAATGGGCATTATGGAGGCCCGGCTGGAGAAGGAGCTGAACAACAAGGTCAACCGCCGCTGTAACTGTGACGATGCCAACACCTCCAAGGTGGTGGAGGCAGCCCAGGAGCAGCTGGCTGCCATCCGCATTCTGCGGGAACGGGGGCAATTTGAAAACCTGCCCAAAAAGCTGCAGCAGGCGATGGTTGCAAGAGAGAACAACCCTGAATCTTCTCTGACAGAGCTGGCGGCAATGATGGAGCCGCCCATTACAAAGCCGGCAATGAATCACCGGCTGAAAAAACTGGTAGAACTTTCAAAGGAGGCTGCAATATGAGTTTTGTCCATTTACATGTGCATAGTGAATACAGCCTTCTTGATGGCGCCTGCCGCATTGGCGGTATGATGGATCGGGTCAAAGAGATTGGCCAGAATGCCATTGCCATTACCGACCACGGTGTTATGTACGGCTGTATCGACTTTTACAAGGCAGCTAAGGATGCCGGCGTCAAGCCCATTATCGGCTGTGAGGTCTATGTTGCCCGTCGGGGAATGGAAGACCGGGTTCACGGCATCGACAATGACCCCTATCATCTGGTGCTGCTGTGCGAGAATATGACCGGCTATCAAAATCTGTGCTATCTGGTGTCCGAGGCCAACAGCCGCGGCTTTTACGGCAAGCCCAGAGTGGATCTTCCGCTGCTGCAGCAGCATCACGAAGGTCTGATCGCATTGTCTGCCTGCCTGGCCGGCGGTGTTGCGCAGTATCTTCTGGATGAGGATTATGCTGCGGCTAAGGAATATGCCCTGAAGATGGCGGATATTTTCGGCCCTGACCGTTTTTATCTGGAGCTGCAGGATCACGGCATTGAGGAGCAGCGTGCGGTCAATCAGGGCGTGCAGCGCATTGCTCGGGAGACCGGCCTGCCGATGGTTGTCACCAACGATGCCCACTACCTGCGCAAGGAAGATGCGGCAATGCAGGATGTACTTCTGTGCGTCCAGATGGGCAAGACTGTGGACGATGAGAACCGGATGAAATTCCAGACCGACGAATTTTACTTAAAATCCGAGGAGGAGCTGCGCCAGCTGTTCCCCAATTGTCCCGAGGCATTTGAAAATACGGCAAAAATTGCCGAAATGTGCAATGTGGAGTTTGTATTCCACGAGTATCATCTGCCGTCTTTTCCCATTCCGGAGGGCTATACCAACGATCAGTATTTCCGCAAGCTGTGCTACGAGGGCTTTGAGGAGCGGTATGAAAATCCGCCTGAGGAGTACATACAGCGGCTGGAATATGAAATTGATGTCATTAGCCGTATGGGCTATGTAAATTACTATCTCATCGTTTGGGACTTTATCCGCTTCGCCAAGGAAGCGGGCATTCCCGTAGGCCCCGGCCGTGGCTCCGGTGCGGCTTCCATTGCAGCATACTGCCTGCATATTACGGAAGTGGATCCGATGAAGTACAGCCTGATCTTCGAGCGTTTTCTGAATCCTGAACGCGTCAGTATGCCCGACTTTGATACGGACTTCTGCCAGGAGCGCCGCGGAGAGGTCATTGAGTATGTTATGCGCAAATACGGCAGGGATCATGTTGCCCAGATCGCTACCTTCGGCACGATGGCAGCGCGGGGTGCGATCCGTGATGTGGGCCGTGCGCTGAACTTTACCTATGCACAGACAGATGTGGTGGCAAAGCTTGTCCCCACGATGCCACTGCATATTACCCTGAAGCAGGCGCTGGAGATCAGCCCCAAGCTGAAGGAAATGTACGACGGCGATGAGCAGGTGAAAAAATTAGTGGACACCGCTATGAGTCTGGAGGGTATGCCCAGAAATACCTCCACCCACGCAGCCGGCGTTGTGATCACGGCAGATCCCGTCCATACCTATGTGCCGCTGGCGCGCAATGACGATACAATGGTCACCCAGTATACCATGACCACCATTGAGGAGCTGGGCCTGCTGAAGATGGACTTTTTGGGTCTGCGCAACCTGACGGTGATCAAGGATGCAGAGAATCAGATCCGGCAGTTTGAGCCCGAATTCTCTATGGACAATATCCCCGACGACGATGCGCAAACCTTTGCAATGGTTGCTGAGGGCAAGACCCAGGGCGTATTCCAGCTGGAATCTGCCGGTATGACCGGCGTTTGCGTGGGAATGAAATCCTCGTCTATTGAAGACTTTACTGCTGTGGTGGCGCTGTACCGCCCCGGCCCGATGGACTCCATTCCCCAGTTTATTTCCAACAAGCTGAATCCCGGCAAGGTTACCTATAAGACACCGCTGCTGGAGCCGATTTTGAAGGTTACCTACGGCTGTATCGTCTATCAGGAGCAGGTCATCGAGATCTTCCGCTCCCTGGCCGGCTACTCTATGGGACAGGCGGATAATATCCGCCGTGCCATCTCCAAGAAGAAGCAGAAGATCATTGATGCAGAGCGGCAGACCTTTGTTTACGGCGATCAGAAGCAGGGGATCCCCGGCTGTATCGCACGGGGCGTACCGGAGGCGGTTGCACAGTCTATCTATGACGAGATCGTTACCTTCGCCAACTATGCCTTTAACAAGGCCCACGCGGTCTGCTACGCGGTTGTTGCATATCAGACGGCTTATTTGAAGTGCCACTATCCCAAGCAGTATATGGCGGCGCTGATGACCTCTGTGCTGGACAGTGCGGAGAAGGTCTCCGGCTATATTGCGGAGTGCAAGAGTATGGGCATTCCCGTGCTGCCGCCGGATATTAACCGTTCCAGCGATACCTTTACCGTTGAGGGAGACGCGATCCGGTTCGGTTTGGGCGCGGTGAAGAATGTAGGCCGCGGCCTGATCCGCACAATGGCAGCCCATCGGGAAGAGGGCGGCGACTTTAAGTCGCTGGAGGATTTCCTGCAGCGAATGGGTGAGGGCGAGCTGAACAAGCGGGCAGTTGAAAACTTTATCAAGTGCGGCGCTATGGATAGCTTCGGCTATCACCGCAGCGAACTGCTGGCGGTATACGAGAGCATGATGGACAGCGTTTCTGCCTCCAGAAAGAAGAATCTGGACGGCCAGATGGGTCTGTTTTCCATGCTGGAAGATGAGGACAAGGCTGCTGCTATTCCCATTCCCAAGCTGCCGGAGATGAACAAGGCAGACCTGATGGCGCTGGAAAAGGAGACCACGGGTATCTATCTGTCCGGCCATCCCATGGATGACTACCGTCAGTTCCTGCGCAATACCCATGTTGTTCCCATTGGCAATCTGATGAGTGAGGACAGTACCTACGCCGATGATTCCATCATCAGCGTGGCGGGTATCGTCCAGAGTGTGAAGATGAAGACCACCCGTAATAACTCCATGATGGCCTATGTGACCCTGGAGGATGACACATCGTCCATTGAAATGCTGGCATTTTCCAATGTTTTGAATCAATACGGAGGTTATTTGCGGGAAAACAGCCCCGTCGTTATTACTGGACGGCTTTCCATCCGGGATGAGAAAGAGCCCCAGATCGTGATCAACCGGGCAAGACCGATTTCTGATTACACAGAGGCAGTTCCCGAGCCCCAGCCGGCGCCCAAGCCGGTGCAGGGGAGTACGCTGTATCTTCAGCTGACGGGGGAGAGCGATCCCAGATTCCGCAAGGTGCGGGCGACCGTAAATATGTTCCCCGGAAGCAGTACAGTTAAGGTGTTTTTTGCTGACACCCGTAAGCTGATGGGCACAACGGCTGCACTGGACAGCGCTATGATCGACGAGCTGAAAGATCTTCTGGGCGAAAGCAATGTTGTTTTGAAATAACTTTACATTTTCGAAAATTTGTGCTATAATAAAAACGGTCAAGGGAGGTGTGATCGCCTTGAATAGAATTCGAATATTTGCTGCATTGCTGGCGGTCATACTGCTTCTGACAGGATGCAGCTTCCGGACGGTCAGTGAGCTGTACAGCCTGCCCAAGCGCTCTAAGGGCTACAACAATTTGCAGTCCGTAATACAGGGCACGATGAACGGCTGGGAGTATGATGCACCGCAAAGCGGTGAAAACCAGCAGACTATGCAAACCGCCGATCTGGACGGCGACGGAAATAACGAGTATCTGCTGTTTGCAAAAAGCAATTCAGCTGAGAAGCCTTTGCGCATTTTCATTTTCAGCGGTGACGGCAAGGAATACTGGCTGCAGGACACCATTGAGTGTATTGGCTCGTCCTTTGATCAGGTTGCCTATGTGAAGATCCGCAGCGGCAAGGGCCTGCAGCTGGTGGTGGGACACCAGGTCAGCGACCAGGTTTTGAAATCTATGTCTGTTTATCAGATGGCAGACGGCGAGATCGAGCGAATTCTCACCGCAAATTATTCCCGTTTTCTTTGCTGCGATCTGGATGAAAACGGACTGAGTGAGGTCTTTGTGATCCGTCCGGGCGCGGAGAATGCCACCAGATGCGTGGCAGAGCTTTACGGCAGCCGCAACGGGATTATCGAGCGCTCTCAGGAGGTCTCTCTGTCGGCATCGGCAGACAGCATTAAGCGCATTGTGGTTGGCAGACTGTATGACGGCCCGGCCGCCGTATATGTTGCCAGCGGATTGGACGGAGATTCCGTCATTACGGATGCCTGCGCTTTGCTGGACGGCCACCTTACCAATGTTTCCCTTTCTGCAGAATCCGGCACAAGTGTGCAGACCATCCGAAACTACTATGTTTATGCAGACGATGTGGACAGTGACGGTGTTCTGGAGCTGCCCCGGCTGGTATCTCTGGCTGCGCCGTCCGGTGCACAAAGCGATGAGGATCAGTATGTGATCCAGTGGTATGCGCTGAATTCTGACGGATCAACTGTGGATAAGCTGTATACCTATCATAATTTTGTCGGCGGATGGTATTTGCAGATCGATGCCGGTATTGCCGGCGATCTTACTGTATCGCAGCGCGGCAACAGCTATGAATTCGGCCTCTGGGATGCGCAAAATCAGCGGGGGCAAAAGCTGATGACGCTGTATGTTCTGACCGGTCAGCGCCGGGAGGAGCAGGCGGTGGAGGACAACCGTTTTATTGTTTATAAGAATGACTCCACGATTTACGCTGTAAAGCTTGAGGTCGCATCGGCAGGTTACGGTATGACCCAGGAAAGTTTGATCGACAGCTTCCATTTGATCGTTAACGATTGGAACTCCGGTATGATGTAAGAGGTGTAGATATGAAAAGAGTATTAATTCTGGAAGATGAGGCCAATATCCGCAGCTTTGTGGTGATCAACCTGAAGCGTGCAGGATATGAGGTGGTAGAGGCCGCGACCGGCTATGAGGCTCTGGACAAGCTGGAGCAGAATCCCGATATCGGTGTTGCGATCCTGGATGTTATGCTTCCGGATATCGACGGCTTTGAGGTTTGCCGCCGCATCCGTGCCAGCGGTATGAAGATCGGCGTGATCATGCTTACTGCGCGCACCCAGGAAAACGACAAGGTAACGGGCTTGATGACCGGTGCTGATGACTATGTTACAAAGCCCTTTTCTCCTGCGGAGCTGACAGCCCGCATTGATGCATTGTTCAGAAGAGTGGGCAATGATACAAAGCTTGTATGTGATATGCTCAAGCAAGGCCCCTTTACTTTAAATTTACGCAACCACAGCCTGGAAAAGGATGGGGTCAAGGTTCGCCTGACGCAGGTGGAATATGCGATTATGAAGCTATTTATGCAGAATCCCGGAAAGCCGCTGTCCAGAGAGAATGTGATGGCTATGGTCTGGGGCAGGGATTATGTAGGCGATCTGAAGATCGTGGATGTGAATATCCGCCGTTTGCGGATCAAAATTGAGAACGATCCCCAGAACCCGGACTATATTATGACAGTCTGGGGTCATGGCTATCAGTGGGGAAGGTAATTTTCGGAAAAGAGGGTTGAGATGAAAAAGGCAGGCTCATTGCGAAAACGCTGGCTGAGAAATACTGTGGGCGTAGTCTGCTTTTTTGGCTTGGCCTGTGTGTTTGCTGTAGCCGCGGTATTCGGCGTGTATTATTATTCTGCACTGGAGGCGGATATGCGCTACCGCGCCGGCAATACTGCGGACTTCTTTGCTGAAAATGTCAATCAGGATTACAACAATTTTTACCAATCCTGCATTAACTACGCAAAATCCTACTCCCAGAAGGATAAGCTGGAGCTTCAGTTTATTGATGTCAACGGAAATGTTGTGGCTACCTCTTACGGAGAGTGGATGGATGATTCTCCCAACACGCAGGATATCCGGGATGCTCTTTCCTCCCGGGATACGGGAAAATTTGTGGGCAAAGACCCTATAACCGGTGAGCGTGTTATGGCGCTGAGCAAGGCAATGATCTACAATAACGGCGAGGTCATCGGCGTTCTGCGCTATGTGACATCCACAAAGCTGGTAGACCGGCAGATCGCTCTGGTGGTGATGTATGCGGTGCTGGCGCTGTCTGTGGTTATTCTGGTAGTTGTGCTCAGCAACAACTATTATATCCGCTCCATCATTGTGCCTATGTCGGAAATTACGGAAAAGGCGCAGCTGATCGCTGCCGGCAGCTACGGCAGCCAGATCCAGACGAAATATGACGATGAGATCGGTGAGCTGGCAGATACCATTAACGATCTGTCCCTGCAGATCAGTCAAAATGAAAAAGTGCAGCGTGATTTCATTTCCTCGCTGTCCCACGAACTGCGTACGCCGCTGACTTCCATCACCGGCTGGAGCGAGACTCTGCTTGCCGGTGATACGCTGGATCCGGATACCCGCAGAGGTATGCGCATCATCCTGCGCGAGGGCAAGCGGCTGACGGAAATGGTGGTAGATCTTTTGGATTTTAACCGTATCCAGGATGGCAGAATGACCCTGAATATGGAGCTTTATGATATCCGCGGCGAGTTTGAGGATACGGTATTTATGTATTCCAGCCGGGCTGCACAGGATGGCATCCAGCTGGAGTATTTGGAAAATGAAGATGATATCCCGGAGATTTCCTGCGACCACGAAAGAATGCGTCAGGTTTTCCTGAACATTCTGGACAACGCTGCCAAGCACGGCGGTGAGGGCAAGAAGATCGATGCATCCATCTGTATGGATGGGCAGGAAGTAGTCATTCAGATCCGGGACTACGGCCCTGGTATTCCGGAGGACGAATTGCCTCTGGTAAAAAAGAAATTCTTTAGAGGCAGTATGAAAAACCGCGGTACGGGCATCGGCCTTGCTGTTTGTGAGGAGATCGTAAATCTGCACAGCGGAACACTAACGCTTGAAAACGCGGAAGGCGGCGGAACGCTGGTAACGGTGCGGCTGCCTGCATTCCAATAAAGTGAGGACTTATGAAAAAAGAAGATAAACAGCCTTGCTGTGAAAAATTTAAGACGATGATCGGCGGTCAGGCGCTGATCGAGGGCATTATGATGCGCGGCCCTGAAAAGGACGCCATTGTCGTGCGCCGCGGTGAGGAGCTGGATCTGGAGATCAAGCCCCGAAAGATCCGCAAAAAGGGTTCTTTTGCCACCTGGCCGCTGATTCGCGGCGCTGTAAATTTCTTTGATTCCCAGGTGGTGGGCATCAAGGCGCTGATGCACAGCGCAGATCTGAATCCGGAGATCGAGGAAGCGCAGCCCTCCAAATTCGATCAGTGGCTTGAAAAAAAGCTAGGCAATGAGAAATTCCAGAAATGGCTTGTGGGCATCGCGGTGGCGCTGGGTATGGGTATGTCCATCCTGCTGTTTTTCCTGCTGCCTGCCATCATCGTAGGATTTTTTGATACCTTTATCCACAATACGGTGGTGCTGCATCTGGTGGAGGGCCTGATCCGTATGGCCATCTTTATGGCGTATATGGTGCTGATCTCCCGTATGAATGAAATGAAGCGGGTATTTGCTTATCACGGTGCCGAGCACAAGACCATCCGCTGCTACGAGGCCGGTCTGCCCTTGACGGTGGAAAATATCCGCAGCCAGACAAGGTTGCATCCCAGATGCGGCACAAGCTTTTTGCTGGTGGTTATGGTGATCTCAATTTTGGTATTCTCGGTGGCATCTTCCGCGCTGCTGGCGGCTGTGCCGATGCTGGAGGCAATGCGCGGAGGCGCGCTGTACCGCATCATTATGATCTGCTATAAGCTGCTTCTGCTGCCGCTGGTAGTGGCCGTTACCTATGAGATCAACCGCTGGGCAGGTAAACATGACAACTGGTTTACCCGGATTTTGACGGCGCCCGGTATGTGGATGCAAAAATTTACCACCAATGAGCCGGATGATTCCATGATCGAGGTAGCGATCAAGGCTGTGGAAGCAGTTCTCCCGGAAAATGAGGGGGATGACCGTTGGTAAAGACATATTCACAGCTGTATCTGGACACACGCAAGACGCTGATGCAGGCCAATGATGCGGAGTATGCCGGTTTTGCAGCCCGGCAGCTACTTTGCCATATCAGCGGCAAGTCCTGGGAGCAGCTGGCAGCTGACGGCGGGATGTATGCACCGCAGCATATCTGTGATCAGCTGCCCTTTTTGGCGGTGCGAGCGCTGAAGGGAGAGCCTTTGGCCTATATTCTCGGCGAATGGGAATTTTATGGCTTGAAGCTGTTTGTTGACCGCAATGTGCTGATCCCCCGGGATGACACCTGTGCGGTTACGGAGCTTGCTATTGCTGCGGCGTCCCGAATTGAGGGGAAGCCCAGAATTTTGGATCTTTGTACCGGCTCGGGCTGTATCGGCCTGGCTGTTGCCGACCGGGTGAAAAATGCCAGGGTTACGCTGGCAGATATCTCCCGGGAAGCGCTGGCGGTGGCAAAGAAGAATATCACCCGCAACCAGCTCAGTGCACGGGTCAGCGCTGTAACAGCGAATGCATTGGAAGCGCCCAGTGCATTCCTCGGCAGTTTTGACCTGATCGTTTCCAATCCGCCCTATATCACAGCGCAGGAGATGGAAACGCTTGATGACAGCGTTAGTAAATACGAACCCCATCTGGCCCTGTTTGGCGGCGATGACGGCCTGCAATTTTACCGCTCCATCGCAGAAAATTTCAGAAATGCGCTGCGGCCCAACGGCTACCTGTGCTTTGAATTCGGTATGGGGCAGGGCGATGCCGTTTGCCAGATCCTAGAAATGAATCAGTATACCATTCTGGAGCGTTCCAGAGATTATAATGACAGAGAAAGGGCAGTTATTGCCCAACGGAAGGAAGATTAACTATGGCTACGAAAAAGACAGTTTACGAAGCACCTACCCCCGCATCTGACAAGAAGAAAGCCCTGCAGACCGCAATTTCTCAGATCGAGAAGAATTTCGGCAAGGGCACGGTTATGCGCCTGGGCGACCGCCCGGAGATGAATGTGGAGTCCATTCCCACCGGCTCTCTGGCACTGGATGCCGCACTGGGCATTGGCGGTGTTCCCAAGGGCCGTATCATTGAGATCTACGGACCGGAATCCTCCGGCAAGACCACGCTGGCACTGCACATTTTGGCAGAAGCCCAGAAGATGGGCGGCGAAGTTGCCTTTGTTGATGCGGAGCACGCTCTGGATCCCGTTTACGCCGCGGCTCTTGGCGTGGATACCGACAATATGCTGATCTCCCAGCCCGATACCGGCGAGCAGGCTCTGGAAATTACCGATGCACTGGTGCGTTCCGGTGCTGTGGATGCGGTTGTCGTTGACTCCGTTGCAGCTCTGGTTCCCAAGCAGGAGATCGAGGGCGAAATGGGCGATACTTTTGTCGGTCTGCAGGCCAGACTGATGAGCCAGGCACTGCGTAAGCTGGCCGGCACCATCGCCAAGACCAACTGTGTTGTTATCTTTATCAATCAGCTGCGTATGAAGATCGGTGTGATGTACGGCAACCCCGAAACCACCACCGGCGGTAATGCGCTGAAGTTCTATTCCTCCGTCCGTCTGGATGTTCGCCGCACAGAGGCGATCAAGGAGGCCGGCAATGTGATCGGCAACCGTACCCGCGTAAAGGTCGTCAAGAATAAGGTGGCACCTCCGTTCCGTGAGGCATACTTTGACATTATGTACGGTCAGGGTATCAGCAAGTGGGGCGAACTGGTGGATCTGGCTGTGGAGATGGAGATCATCCAGAAGTCCGGCAGCTGGTTCAGCATGGGTGACGAGCGCATCGGTCAGGGCAAGGAGAGCGTCAAGACCTTCCTGCAGACCAACCCCGACATTGCTGAGGAAGTGGAAGCAAAGGTCCGTGAAAACCTGCTGAAGGCCACGATGACAGCAAAGACCCCCGCAACCGCAGCGCAGAAGCCCATTGCCGTAAGCGCTGACGATTTTGACGATGAGGATTGAGCATATTGCCGCATCCCCGGACCGGGCGGGCAGGTATACCCTCCGGTTTGAGGATGGCGCGGTTATGCGCCTTTACCGGCAAACGGTAGAGGATTTTGGCCTGTATGCGGGCCTCGAAATGGACCAGGAGCAGATCAAAAGACTGCGCACTGCAGCCGGGCAGATGTCTGCCAAAATGCGTGCAGTGCGGATCGTATCTGCCTCCAGCATCTCCAAGCGGGAGCTGGAGCGCCGTCTGGTGCAAAAGGGCGAGGATCCTAAGCAGGCGCAAGTGGCGGTGCAGTGGATGTCCGATCTTGACTTGGTGGATGATGCGAAAACAGCCGAGCAGATCGTACACAGCTGCATTCGAAAGGGCTATGGCCTGAGCCGTGCAAAGCAGGCGCTTTACGAAAAACGAATCCCCAAAGAATTTTGGGAGGATGCTCTGGCAGATTACCCGGAGCAGGACGATAAAATTTTGGAATTTCTGCGTGCAAGGCTGTCTGCAGATGCCGACGAGAAGGACATAAAGCGTGCTATTGATGCGCTTTTGCGCCGTGGGCACCGCTACGGGCAGATCAAAAAAGGGCTGGAGCAGCTTTCTTTTGACGCAGAGGAATTTCCGGAGGACTAAAATGGCGAACATTGGATTCATCTCACTTGGCTGCGCAAAAAACCAGGTGGATTGCGAGCGGATGATGTACCGCATTCAAGAGGCGGGGCATACGGTCTGTTCCGGCATTGCCGGCTGTGATTGTGTTGTGATCAACACCTGCGGTTTTATTGACTCGGCTAAGGCAGAAGCCATTGAGCATATTTTACAGACTGCCGCGCTGAAGACGGAGGGTCAGGTGGGCAAGATCCTGGTGACCGGCTGCCTGTCCCAGCGCTATCAGCAGCAGATCCTGGAGGAAATGCCGGAGGTTGACGGCGTTCTGGGCACCGGCAGCTATGATAAGATCGTGGAGGCCGTGGATGCGGTACTGTCCGGTGAAAATGTGTTTGAGTTTGGCTCTATTGATGCACCGGAGCAGGGAACCGGCCGTATTCTGACCACGCCTGAGCATTATGCTTTTCTGAAAATTGCAGAGGGCTGCGACAATCGCTGCAGCTACTGCATTATCCCTTATCTGCGGGGCAAGTTCCGCAGCCGCACCATGGACGATGTGCTGTACGAAGCCCGTTTGCTGGCGGATTCCGGCGTCAAAGAGCTGATGGTTGTAGCCCAGGATACCAGCCGTTACGGCACGGATCTTCCCGGTCATAAACGGCTGCTGCCGGAGCTGCTGCGGGCGCTGTGCAAAATCGACGGGCTGCATTGGATCCGGGTGCATTATGTGTATCCGGACGAGATCGACGATGCGTTCATTGATGTAATGGCGGATGAGCCGAAGATCGTCAAGTATCTGGATATACCCATTCAGCACTGCAACAGCAAGATCCTGAAGCTGATGAACCGCAGGGGCGACCGGGCATTTCTGGAAGCTCTGTTCCAAAAGCTGCGCGAGCGGATTCCCGGTCTGGTGCTGCGCACCAGCGTGATTACCGGTCTGCCCGGCGAGGGCGAGGCGGAATTTGCGGAGCTGTGCGAATTCCTTAAGGAACAGCGACTGGAGCGCGTGGGCGCATTTCCGTTTTCCCCGGAGGAGGGCACGCCGGCAGCGCAAATGGAGTATCCGGATCTTGATACTGCCGTTGCCCGTGCAGAAATGGTGCAGGCCATTCAGTCCCGTATCATGGATGAATACAGCGAAGGTCTCATTGGCACAAGAATGGAGATCCTTGTGGATGGCTATGACCAGGAATTTGGGCAGTATTTTGGGCGTACTTATGCGGATTCGCCGGAAATCGACGGCAGAGTTTGGATCGCCAGCGACGAAGCGCTGGTGGAAGGCAGCTTCGTAACGGTTGAGATCGACGGCCTGATCGAGGGCGATCTGTCCGGATTTGTTGTGGAGGAATAAGCAATGACACTTGCAAGTAAAATTACTATGATACGGGTGGCGTTTATCCCGCTGTTTATGACCTTTATGTATCTTGGCGCAGGCGTACCGGGACTTTGGATGTGGCTGTCTCTCGGCGTTTTTATCCTGGCCAGCATTACAGACTATATCGACGGCCAGATCGCCAGAAAGCGCAATCAGGTCAGCGATTTCGGCAAATTTCTTGACCCTCTGGCAGATAAGCTGCTGACCATCGCTGCAATGGTGATGTTCTGCCAATGGGGTATGATGCCGGCCTGGGCGCTGATGATCGTACTGACCAGAGAATTTGCGGTTACCGGCCTGCGGCTGGTGGCTGTGGGCAAGGGCAAGGTCATTGCCGCCGGATGGAGCGGAAAGGTCAAGACCGCCAGCACGATGGTCTGTCTGTGCGTGTGGATCGTATTTCCCGGCATTGAACTGATCGCTGGGATCTGCACCGGTGTTATTGTTGTGACTACGGTTTATTCCGGCGTAGAATATTTCATTCAAAATTGGAACTGTCTTTGGGACGAAAATTGAGGTGATTCAGTTGGAGCGTTTGAAAGACTGCAGACTCTTTCTTTTTGATATGGACGGAACGCTCTATCTGGGCAGCCGATTGTTTGATTTTACGAAAGAACTGCTGAGCACCATTCGCAATATGGGCGGACGGTATATGTTTATGACCAACAATTCGTCCAAAAGTGTATCGGCATATATCGAAAAGCTGGCCTCTATGGGCATTGCGGCTGAATATGATGACTTTATGACTTCATCCCAGGCGACAGCTTATTATCTGAAAAAGAATTATCCCGGCAAACTGCTCTATGTCAGCGGAACACAGTCTTTAAAAGAGGAGCTGACAAAAGAGGGCTTTGCCATTACGGATGATACGCAAAAGGCAGAGGTGATCGTCAGCGGCTTTGATACGGAGCTGACCTTCCAAAAGCTTCACGATGTTTCCAAGATGCTGTGCACGCGGGATATTCCCTATATCGCCACCAATCCGGACTATGTCTGTCCCACGGAATTTGGCAGCGTGCCCGACTGCGGCAGCGTCAGCGATATGCTCTTTAATGTCAGCGGTAAGCGGCCGCTGTTTATCGGCAAGCCCTCGGCGCTGATGCCCCATCTTGCAATGGAAAAGTGGGGCGTTTTGCCGGAGCAGACCGCGGTGATCGGTGATCGCATTTATACCGATATCAAAAGCGGCTTAAATGCCGGCGCGCTGACAGTGCTGGTGATGAGCGGCGAAACAACTTATAAAATTCTGGAGGCATCTGCGGATAAGCCCCATCTGGTGCTGCGAGACTGCGGCGAAATGATCCCGATTCTGACTGGAGGAAACGAAGATGAAGAAAATCGTTGATGCATTTGATTATGCCGGTGATATTTGCAAGGCTATGAAAAAGGGCATCCTGCTGACCACCAAGGCTGACGGTCAGGTCAACACAATGACCATTGGCTGGGGCACAATGGGCGTGGAATGGGGAAGACCCATTTTTGTTGCCTATGTCCGTGGCAGCCGTTACACCCATCAGATGATCGAAAACAGCGGCGAATTTACCGTAAATGTTCCAGTGGGCGCGTTTGACAGCAAGATTTTGGGTGTGTGCGGCACGAAATCCGGCAGGGACACGGATAAGATCAAGGAACTGAATCTGACCCTGGAGGAGCCGTTAAACTGCGGCGTCCCCGGCATCCGTGAGCTGCCCCTGACCCTGGAATGTAAGGTGCTGTACCGGATGGAGCAGACCCTGGATACCGTTCCCCAGGATATTCTGGATCGCTACTATCCCAACGGTGACCATCACTATGCTTACTACGCCGAGATCGTCGGCGCATATATTGCGGAATAATGAAATGCCCCGTGGTGCAAACCACGGGGCATAATTTTATAGCTTTCTTGCGTAGCCGCAGCGGCGGCAAAGGGATTCGCAGGCATTTCGGCTGGAAAAGCCGTTATAAATATTTTGAGCGCGCTGGGAATTGAGGATTTTATCCAGATCCTGCTCCAGCAAATTGCCAAGGGGAATAACTCCGTCGTGATCCAAGCAGCAGGGGACCACTGTTCCGTCGCAAAGAATGCCGATCTGATCCCGCAGACCGTAGCAGAAGATCCTATCGCCGCCCTCCGGGGCATTTAGATCCGGCCAGTCGAATTTATCGCCGTATTCCAGATAAACCTTCTCCCCAAGACGAATCCCGCGGGATTCGGTCACCCAGGGCTCAGGAAAGAATCGGGATAAATGCGCCAAAATCTCAGTATTTTTCGCATCTGCACCGCCGTTGTTCCACAGACGGAATGCGACGATCTTATTGCCCTCAGCAGCCTTTGCAAAATCAAAGCAGCCTTCTAAATAGTCTGACATAGATTGAGTAAGGTCGTTGGCTTCAAAGCTGTGCAGGGAAATGTTCAGCTTATGCAAAGCGTCAGAGTGCAGGAGCATTTCCTGATGGCGGCGCAGAAGTGTTCCGTTGGTTGTCAGAATGACCTGAAACCCCTGTGTGCCGGCAATTTCCAGAAATTGCTCCAGTTTTGGATGGCACAGCGGCTCGCCCATCAGATGAAAATACAGATAGTCCGTATATGGCCGCAATTTTGTGATCAGAAGCGCAAATTCCGCTTCCGTCATTGCTTTCGGGGCGCGCTTCGTGCCGGGGCAAAAGCTGCAATGCAGATTGCAGATATTGGAAATTTCCAGATAGACCTTGCGAAACCGTTTCACTTTTACCCCTCCTCGTTGATTGATAGTGCTATTATAGCAGTTTCTGTTTGTTTTGCAAGTTTACAGCGCAAACGCTGATATATGAAATTTGTCTTTAAATATATTATTATTTGTGATAAAATTCTATATGGAGATGATGATATGAGGAACGATGTAATTATTCGCCAGGAAACAACAAAAGATTATAAGGATATTGTTTCTTTGGTACTGCGTTCTTTTAAAGAAGGCACCGGTTATTCTGACGGAACAGATATCGTAGCACTTATCGAAGAGATCAGAATTTCCGAAAATTATATTCCGGAATTATCTTTTGTGGCAGAGCTGGATGGGAAAATTGTGGGACATTTCCTGTTTTCCCACTTTCCTTTATCAAAGACTGCAAATGGTGAGCATATTGACAGTAAGGATATTGTTATGCTGGCACCGGTTTCTGTGCACGCAGATTATTTTCATCAGCATATCGGCATTACAATGTTAACATTGGGGATTCAAAAAGTACGGGAAGCCGGCTTTAAGGGAATTACGGTGGAAGGAAACTTTCGTTTTTATAATCGTTTGGGCTTTAAGACTTCATCAGAATATAATATCTACCCTACAAGCGGCTATCCGATGACTGAACCCAGATGTATGATGTGTCAGGAAACATTCAAAGGCTCATTGAAAGGTATAGAAGGCTATGTAGTTTATGATATGTATCATAATGCGTAACATAAATTGAAAAGTGGAGGGATTCGCATGAAAATCGAAAAGCGAACAAAGGATGCCATTGTCGTAATTGGAAAAGAAGGCTCAACCGTGGAGGGCCATGGTTTTATTCAAAAATTATGGGCGGATGCAAATTCCCATTTTAATGAGGTTTACCATTTAGCAAAGAAGGACGAAAATGGTAATTTGGTTGGCATTTGGGGCGCAATGTCTGATCATTCTCGTGCTTTCAAGCCCTGGGAAGACAACTTCACCAAGGGTCTGTACCTTGCCGGCGTTGAATGTGGCCAAGATGCTGAGGCTCCGGAGGGGTGGACAAAGTGGGTAATTCCGGGATGTGAGTATCTTTGCGCAGAGGTTGAAAGCGGAAGTACTTTTTCTGATGTGCTTGAATATATGAAAGCAAATAGCATTGCCTTGTCTGGTGCTGTCCATGACTTTACTTGCCCAACGAACGGAAAGAATTATATGTTTTTTCCAATAAGAAGAATTTAAAAAGACACGATAAATTGATAGTTTAGAGCAGATGGGAAATCCCATCTGCTCTTAATTGTTATAGATCCATCGATGGGTTCATACAGTAAACATTTTTTTGATTTAGTTTTTCCCGCAGCTGCTGCAGGCTTTCGCCGAAGCGCTGGAAGTGGACGACCTCCCGTTCCCGCAGGAACTTGATGACATCGTTGACATCGGGATCATCGGACAGCCGCAGGATGTTGTCGTAGGTCACCCGGGCTTTCTGTTCTGCGCCCAGGTCTTCACAAAGGTCAGCAATGGGATCGCCTTTGACCTGCATACTGGCGGCGCTGTAGGGGAAGCCGGAGGCTGCCGTGGGGTAGACGCCTACGGTGTGATCCACAAAATAAGGGGCAAGAGGACTGTTTTCAATATCTTTATCCTTAAGGTTACGGGTCAGCTGATGGATGATGGCGCCGATCATCTCCAAATGCCCCAATTCCTCCACACCAATGTCTGTTAAAAGGCCTTTTTGCTCGTCAAAGGGCATGGAATAGCGCTGAGACAGATACCGCAGCGACGCGCCCAGCTCGCCGTCAGGGCCGCCGTACTGGCTGATGATAATGGATGCCAGACGGGGATTGGGACGGGCGATCTTCACGGGGTATTGCAGTTTTTTGTTATAAAGAAACATAGCTTAGCCCTCCTTGTTTGCTGCGTATTCCCAGGGCCACGGATCGCTCAGCCAGGTATACGACTTATGGTTGACGGGATTTGCGTGGGTCAGCGGCTTGCAGTCTTCGGAGTATTTCATCATCATATCGTGGTACTTCTTTTGGTAGCTGCGGTACAGCTCCAATGCTTCACTGTCACACGGATGGGTGTCCAGATACAGCGCCAGCTCATTGAGTGCAAAGCCGATGGCCTGCAGCTCATTCTTGGGTGTGGGTGGTTTTTCCTTTGTGTTGACCATACCGCGGAAGGGTAGGTCAAGACCCGGATAAAGCGTGCCGCGAATCAGACCCTTACGGGCATCATAGCGTGCCGGATTTTCCATCTGGAACGGCACATAGGGATTGGCCAGAGGTGCTTTCGACGGCAGCTTACCCATTTTGCAGCTCATCTGCTCAGATTTGCGATAGTCCAAAGTGATTCCTCCAATCGGAATATATTCAGAACAGTCGTTCCAGAGCATACTATGCCGAAATCAGCCGTTTCGTTCAAAAGGGAGCATATCCTGCATAGAATGCACCGAGGTGTTGTCCGTGAAGAAATCAAATTGGGTAGGCTTTTTGCCTTTTTATTTATTGACCGTGATCGGGGTTATCGCTATGGCAATGTGGGGCAGCAAAACAACAACCACAGTTGCACAAAACCGGCCGGTACAGCGCTGTAATACCATTGTGATCGACGCCGGTCACGGTGGGATCGACGGCGGTGCAACCTCCTGCAGCGGTGTTTTGGAGAGCAAGCTGAATCTGGATATTGCCTTGAAGCTGGAGGCGGTGATGCAGCTTTTGGGCTTCGATACCCGGATGATCCGCACCACAGATATCTCCATTTACACCGAGGGAAATACCATCGCATCCCAAAAGGTGTCCGACTTAAAAGAACGGGTAAGGATCGCCAATGAAACACCAAACGCAATTCTGATCAGCATCCACCAGAACACCTTTTCCGACGATAAATATTCCGGTGCGCAGGTGTTTTATGCCAACACAGAGCAAAGCAGGGAGCTCGCCCAGTTGCTGCAGACGAATTTTAATCAGGACTTGTGCGAAGGCAGCAACCGCAAGATCAAGAAAGCGGACGGCGTCTATTTGATGCAGAATGTTGACTGCACCGGTGTGCTTTTGGAATGCGGCTTTATTTCCAATCCTCAGGAGGAGGCAAAGCTTAGAAGCGAAGAATATCAAAAAAAGCTGTGCTGCGTCATTGCTTCTACCGTCAGCACTTTTGCAGGTGGGGAAAACCGAGGTTGACAGAAAGGGAAAAATATGTTATTTTATCTGGGAAATACGGTGATGGGGAGTTTCCCTGCACAGGACTACTCAGAGAGTTCCCGGTTGGTGAGAGGGAATGTAGTTGTGCCTGGATCGTCGCCCCGGAGTTTGCTTTCTGAAATTGCAGTAGGGAAGTGCGGGTCAGCCCGTTACAGCTTTTGAGTGTCCGGTTTTCCGGAAATTCAGGTGGTACCGCGGAAATTTGTAAGTTTTCGCCCTGAGTCTTTTGACTCGGGGCGTTTTTTGTTTGAAAAGGAGTGTTTGTTATGGCACGAGAACTGCCCAAGGTGTATGATCCGCAGCAGGTCGAATCGAAAATTTATAAAATGTGGGAAGACGGTGGCTATTTCCACGCGGAAAAGGACGAGAGCAAGAAGCCCTTTACCATTGTAATGCCGCCTCCCAATGTTACGGGTCAGCTGCATATGGGTCACGCAATGGATGCCACGCTGCAGGATACTTTGATCCGTTTCAAGCGGATGCAGGGCTACAATGCGCTGTGGGTGCCCGGAACGGATCACGCAGGCATTGCCACCCAGATCAAGGTGGAGGAAGAACTGCGCACCAAGGAGGGTCTGAGCCGCCACGACCTGGGCCGTGAAAAGTTCCTGGAGCGTGTCTGGGACTGGAAGCATAAGTACGGCAACCGCATTGTGGAACAGCAGAAGAAGCTGGGTGCATCCTGCGACTGGGATCGCGCCAGATTCACTATGGATGAGGGCTGCTCCAAGGCAGTGCGCGAGGTCTTTGTTTCTTTGTATGAAAAGGGTCTGATCTACAAGGGCAGCCGAATCGTTAACTGGTGCCCCCACTGCGTCACCGCGCTGTCCGACGCCGAGGTCGAGTATGTGGACAAGCCCGGCAATCTGTGGCACTTAAAGTATCCCATCGTCGGCGAAGAGGGCCGGTATGTGATCGTTGCCACCACCCGTCCGGAAACAATGCTGGGCGACTCCGGTGTGGCTGTAAATCCCAACGACGAGCGCTATCAGGATATCATTGGCAAGAAGTGCCTGCTGCCCCTGATGGATCGGGAAATTCCCATCGTTGCTGACGATTATGTGGATCTGGAATTCGGCACCGGCTGCGTCAAGATGACTCCTGCCCACGACCCCAATGACTTTGAGGTGGGTCTGCGCCACAACTTGGAGACCATCCGCGTTCTGGACGACAACGGAAAGGTCAACGAGCTGGGCGGCAAGTACTGCGGTATGGACCGTTATGATGCAAGAAAGGCCATCATTGCCGATCTGGATGCGCTGGGTCTGCTGGAAAAGATCGAGGAGCATCAGCACAATGTGGGCACCTGCTATCGCTGCGGCAATGATGTTGAGCCCATCGTTTCTGCCCAGTGGTTTGTAAAGATGGAGCCTCTGGCAAGAGAAGCGATCCGCTGCGTCAAGGACGGCGAGACCAAGTTTGTCCCCGAGCGCTTTACCAAGAATTATATGAACTGGATGGAGAATCTCCACGACTGGTGCATTTCCCGTCAGCTTTGGTGGGGTCACCAGATCCCGGTTTGGTACTGCGCTGAGTGCGGTCATATGACCTGCACCCGGGAAGATCCCTGCGCCTGCGAAAAGTGCGGCAGCACCAAGATCGAACGGGATCCCGATGTGCTGGATACCTGGTTCAGCTCCGCGCTGTGGCCCTTCTCCACCCTGGGATGGCCTGAAAAGAACGAAGATCTGGACTATTTCTACCCCACGGATGTTCTGGTCACCGGCTACGACATCATTACCTTCTGGGTCTCCAGAATGATCGTCTCCGGTATGGAGCATATGAACAAAGCGCCGTTCCACACGGTTTTGATCCACGGTCTGGTGCGCGATAACCAGGGCCGTAAGATGTCCAAGAGTCTGGGCAACGGCATTGATCCGCTGGAAATGATCGAAAAATTCGGCTGTGATGCCCTGCGTATGAACATGGTCAACAGCAATTCTCCCGGCAACGATATGCGTTTCTATGTGGAGCGCTGTGAGGCAATGCGTAACTTTGCCAACAAGCTGTGGAACGCCAGCCGCTATGTTATGATGAACCTGGCGGAGGACGCTACGAACGAGCTGCCTGCCGCCGACAAGCTGGAGATCGCTGACAAGTGGGTGCTTTCCAAGCTGAACACCCTGATCGCTGAGGTCACCGAAAATCTGGAGAAATATGAGCTGGGCGTTGCTGTCGCCAAGATCTATGACTTCATCTGGGACACCTACTGCGACTGGTATATCGAGCTGACCAAGGCAAGACTGTATTCCGAGGATGAGAGCCGCAAGCAGACCGCTATCGCTGTTCTTGTTTATGTTCTGGATCAGGTGCTGCGGCTTCTGCATCCGTTTATGCCGTTTATCACCGAGGAGATCTGGCAGAGCCTGCCGCATCAGGGTGATGCGCTGATCGTTGCAGATTGGCCCACATACAGCGATGCCCTGGCATTTAAGGCAGATGAGGAGCTGATGGAGTCCGTTATGAACGCCATCCGCGCCATCCGCAACCGCCGCAGTGAGATGAATGTTCCCCCCAGCAAGAAGGCTGCACTGTTCGTGCTGACCTCCAAGCCTCAGATCTTTACCGAGGGCGAAGGCTTCATCCAGAGACTGGCTTATGCTGACAGCCTGACGCTGCTGGACAAAGAGCCGGAGAACTTAGACGGTATGGTCTGCTGCACCACCGCAGATGCCAAGCTGTATATTCCTATGGGTCAGCTTGTGGATGTGGCCAAGGAGCTGGAGCGGATCGCCAAGGAGCTGGAGGCACAGAGAAAGTTCCTGTCCGGTCTGGAAGCAAAGCTTTCCAACGAAAACTTCGTTTCCCGCGCCCCCGAGGCTGTTGTCAATGCCGAGCGGGAGAAGGCCAAGAAGACCAGAGATCTGATCGCTCAGCTGGAAGAGAGCGAAGCAGCAATGAAAAAGCTGTAATTCCAATCAAATCAACAGAGCACGGTAAAAAATTACCGTGCTCTGTTTTTTGTTGCCTTGTTACGACGGCAATTTCGTTTTACGGCAATTATACTTGTGAATGAAAGCATAAAAACTGAAATTTAGCAGGAGGTATTGTAATGCAATTCACCAGTTTTCTGGAAAACGGGCATCTCACGGTTGCACTGACCGGGGAGATCGACCATCACTGTGCCAAGCATTATATCCAGTCCATCGCCGGCAAGATCGAAGCGTATACGCCGGATGTATGCATACTGGATTTTCAGGATGTGACATTTGTGGATTCGTCGGGTATCGCGGTGGTGATCAATGCGCTGCGCAGTATGTCACAGATCGAGGGCAAGCTGGTTCTTACCGGCATCTGTGCCCAGCCAATGCGGGTCTTCCGGGCATCCGGAATTGATAAATTAGTTGAAATTAAGGAGGCAGTCAGATGAAATTCAACAATTTTATGATCTTGGAGTTTCCCAGCAAATCCAGCAACGAGGCGTTTGCCAGATCGGCAGTTGCCTGCTTTGCGGCGCAGATGGATCCAACCCTGGAAGAATTGGGGGATATCCGTACAGCTGTGTCGGAAGCTGTCACAAATTGCATCGTGCACGCGTATCCTGATGCTTTGGGGATCATTACCGTGCGCTGCCGCATTTTAAAGGACAATGTGCTGGATGTGGTCGTCAAGGATAAGGGCGTGGGCATTGCCGATATTGAGCAGGCCAAGCGTCCGATGTTTACCACCGGCGGCACAGACCGCAGCGGTATGGGTTTTACCATTATGGAGAGCTTTATGACATCGTTTGAGCTGACCTCTGCGCCGGGGAAGGGAACGACGGTACATATGCGCCGTAAGATCCAGAGAAGAAAATGACGGATCAGAAGGAATTGATCCGCCGCTCGCAGGCCGGGGACAAGCAGGCGGCAGAGCAGCTGCTGACGGAGAATTCCGGGCTGATCTGGGCGGTGGCGAAGCGCTTTATCGGCAGGGGAACGGATACGGATGATCTGTATCAGCTGGGATGCTTGGGCTTTTTGAAGGCGGTTGACGGCTTTGATCTTCAGTACGGCACCCAGTTTTCCACCTATGCAGTGCCGAAAATATCCGGCGAGATCCGACGGTTTTTGCGTGATGACGGGGCAGTCAAGGTCTCCCGATCCATTAAGGAGCAGGCAGCTGCCATTAAAACAGCGCGCAGTCAGCTGACAGCCACGCTGGGTCGGGAACCGACAGTTACCGAAGTGTCTGAGCAGACCGGCTTTACCACGGAAGAAATTGCTCTTGCGGAAACGGCGACAGCCGCCACGGAGTCCATCCAGCGAGAAACCGGAGAGGACGGATTTTCTCTGGAAAATGTTCTGACTGACACAGAATCCGAAGAAAAGCTGGTGGAAAAGATTTCCCTGCGCCAGGCCATCGAGCGGCTGTCTGAGCAGGAAAAAACGGTGGTAAAGCTGCGTTATTTCCACGGCCTGACCCAGGAACGGGTGGCACGGGTCATCAGCGTCAGTCAGGTGCAGGTGTCGCGCATTGAAAAGCGGGCGCTTGGCAATCTAAAAAAACTGCTGTTGTGAATAATTTTACTTTACCTTTGACAAATTTTGCGGTAAAATAGAAGCATCACAATGTGCAGGTGCCGACTATGACAGAAAGCTACAATCAGAAGTTTATAACTGCGCGGCGAAATTATATCGCCGGTCAGTTTTCAAAATTAAACAATATGCAGCAAGAGGCCGTCCTGACTACGGATGGGCCTCTGCTGCTGCTTGCAGGCGCAGGCAGCGGCAAGACCACGGTGCTGATTAATCGCATCGCCAATCTGATACGCTTTGGCTGTGCCAGCGACAGCAATTTTGTTCCGGACACAGTTACGGAAGCCGATGTGGATTTTCTGGAGAATTTCCCCGAGAATCCCACCGATTATGACCGCCGTCGGGCAGACCTTTTGTGCGCCCTGGAACCGGCTGCACCCTGGAGCATTATTGCCATCACCTTTACAAACAAGGCTGCCAACGAGCTGAAGGACCGGCTTGCTGCCATGCTGGGCCCTGAGGCGCAGGACATCTGGGCAATGACCTTCCACAGCGCCTGCTGCCGCATTCTGCGCAAGGATATAGACCGTCTGGGGTATGACCGCAGCTTCACCATTTATGACAGCGCCGATTCCGAGCGGATCATGAAGGATGTGATCCGGGATATGGGCCTGGACGACAAGACTTTTCCTCCCAAGTATGTTCTGAATATCATCAGCAAGGAAAAGGATAAGCTGGTTTCTCCTGACGATCTTTTGGAGCGCGCAGAAAGCCAGAAGGATCTGAAATTTTTGCACATTGCCAAGGCGTATAAAAAGTATCAGACCCGGCTGAAGGAAAACAATGCCGTGGATTTTGACGACATTATTGCGCTGACGGTGCGCCTGCTGCAGCAGCACGAGGATGTGCGCAGATATTATCAAAAGAAATTCCGCTTCGTGCTGGTGGATGAATATCAGGATACCAATCATCTGCAGTTTTTACTTACAGGGCTGCTGTCCGGCGGCTATGAAAATATCTGCGTTGTTGGCGATGATGACCAGAGTATTTACCGCTTCCGCGGTGCTACCATTGCCAATATTCTGGACTTTGAAAAGCAGTACCGCGGCGCACGGGTCATCCGGCTGGAGCAGAATTACCGTTCTACCCAGGCGATCCTGAATGCGGCAAACGCTGTGATTGCCCATAATCTGGGCAGAAAGGGCAAGCGCCTTTGGACTGCCAACAGCGCCGGCTCGCCGGTGATCGTATATGAAGCCGGGGACGAGGGTGCTGAGGCGAATTTTGTTGCCGGTCAGATCTTTGCCGGCTCAAAAGGTAAGAATTTCAAAGATTACGCCATTCTCTACCGCACCAATGCCCAGTCCAACGCTCTCGAATATGCCATGAAGCGCAACGGCATTCCGTACCGGATCATCGGCGGCACCCGGTTCTTTGACCGGGCGGAAATCAAGGATATGCTGTCGTATCTGTGTGTGCTCCACAACCGCAGCGACGACCTGCGGTTAAAGCGCATCGTCAACAATCCTCCCAGAGGTCTGGGTGCAAAAACCATCGAGACGGCAGAGCGAATGGCTGCTGCAGAGCAGGTACCGCTGTATAATGTGCTGTGCGATCCCTATTCCTATGCATCCTTGGAAAAGCCTGCCCAGAAAATGCTGCAGTTTGTCAGCATGATAGAGGGGCTGCAGGAGCTGCTGGATAACGGAATGCCCCTGCCGGAATTTTATGAAGAGCTGATGATCCGCACCGGCTATGCGGATATGCTGAAGGCCAAGGAAACGGAAGAAAACATCACCCGTCTGGAGAATATCCGGGAATTAAAATCCAGCATTCTGACCTATGTGGAAAACGCGGAAACGCCTACCTTGGCCGGCTTCCTGGAGGAAATCTCTCTGTATACGGATATCGAGGAATACAATGAAAACGACGATGCTGTGGTGATGATGACTATGCACTCCAGCAAGGGTCTGGAGTTTCCCCATGTATTCCTGGTCGGCTTTGAGGACGGTCTGTTTCCCGGCAGCCGCAGTATCGGTGACCAGGAGGAAATGGAGGAGGAGAGGCGGCTATGCTATGTTGCCATTACCCGCGCAAAGCAGACCCTGACCATTTCCCACGCCAGACAGAGAATGCTATATGGCCGCACCGCAGCCGGCATTCCGTCCCGATTCCTGCAGGAGCTGCCGGAAACGGATATTGTCCGCAAGGGCCAGCAAGCCCCCAGATCCGGCTATTTTGACAGTGGCTATTCCGGCTGGGAGCGACCCAATTACGGCTATACGCGGCCTGCTGCCAAGCCCAGCTACAAGCCTGCGGCATCCGCGGTGACAACGCCGAAGCAGCCGGCTCTTGAGCTGAACAAAGGCGATATGGTGCAGCACACGGCCTTTGGCAAGGGATTGGTGCTGTCGGTGATGAAAATGGGCGGCGATGCACTTCTGGAGATCGCTTTCGATCAGATTGGCACAAAGAAGCTGATGGCGAAAACCGCATCCGCACATATGAAAAAACTGTAATTTTCTCACTTTTTTCGCATAAAATCACCTGAGGAGGTGATTTTGTGGGGGATCGTCTTCGCAAAGGATTTCGCTTTTTATGCCTGCTGTTTGCCATATTTGTGCTGCTGTTTACGCTGTTTCGTATCCGGTATCGGGATGTGATCCGCACATTGTCGGAAACGCAGGTGCGCAATTCCACATCGGATCTGATCAACAAGGCTATCGACTTGCAGATCGAGACCGGCAATATCTTATACGAGCGGATCGTGTATTTTGAGAAGGATCTGGATGGCCGAATTACCGCTCTTAAGACCAATATGAGCGAGGTCAACCGTCTGAAGACGGATATATTGAGCATTATTAATGATGAAATTCTGGCGCTCGACACAAGCGACATCGGCATACCGCTGGGCAGCCTGATCCTGCCGGAATTTCTCTCCGGCCGTGGACCGGTCATTCCGGTGCGGATACTGTCTATCCGAAATTCCGATGCGACCTTTCACAGTAAATTCACAGAGGCCGGCATCAATCAGACCCTGCAGCAGCTGACGATGGATATCAGCGTGGATGTGGCGATCCTGGTGCTGGGTGCTACGGAGGTTTTTACAGTCACCAGTCAAGTTGTCGTGGCTGAGACCATAATCGTCGGCCAGGTGCCGGATACATTTTTACAAACGGGAGGATCTTATGGAGATCAAAAAGAGAATTGAAGAGCTGACGAAGATCCTGGATGAAGCGAACTACCGCTACTATGTGATGGACGATCCCGTTATGCTGGATTTTGAGTACGATCATCTCCTGCGGGAACTGGAGGATCTGGAAAAGGCCCATCCGGAGCTGGCGCAGCCCAATTCGCCTACGCAGCGCGTTGGCGGTGAGGCGCTGAGCAAATTTGAAAAGCATACCCATCCGGTGCCGCTGATGAGCTTGCAGGATGTTTTCTCCACAGAGGAGCTGCAGGAGTTTTTGACAAAGACCCTGGAAAGCTACCCTCAAACCAGATTTTCTGTTGAGCCGAAGGTTGACGGACTGTCTGTGGCGCTGGAGTATGAAAACGGACAGTTTGTCCGCGGCGCTACCCGTGGAGACGGCAATGTGGGTGAAGATGTCACGGAAAATCTAAAGACCATCCGCTCTATCCCTATGACTCTGGAGGGCGCGCCTGCACGGCTGATCGTTCGGGGTGAGGTGTTTATGCCAAAGGCCAGCTTTGCCCGGCTGAACGAGCAGCAGGAGCGGGAGGGGAGGGCTTTGTTCGCCAATCCCAGAAATGCTGCGGCCGGTTCACTGCGGCAGCTTGATCCCAAGATCGCTGCAAGCCGGATGCTGGACATTTATATCTTCAATGTGCAGCTGGCGGAGGGCGTGGAGTTTCGCAGTCACCGGGAATCTCTGGAATTTCTGCAGAAGCTGAAGTTTAAGGTGATTCCGTTTGCTGTTCTGGACAATGCCAATGCGATCGCAAATCAGGTGATGCAGATCAACGAAAGCCGGGAGGATCTGACCTGCGACATTGACGGCGCAGTTATTAAAGTTGACGATTTTTCTCAGCGGCAAAGAATGGGTACTACAGCCAAGTTCCCCAAATGGGCGGTGGCTTATAAGTATCCGCCGGAGATCAAGCCGACGGTGGTGGAGGATATCATCGTCCAGGTGGGCAGAACCGGCGTGCTGACGCCTAAGGCAGTGGTGCGCCCTGTGCGTCTTGCCGGCACAACGGTGACCAACGCAACGCTGCACAATCAGGATTTTATTGCGGAGCGGGATATCCGTATCGGTGATACTGTGAAGATCCGCAAGGCCGGTGAGATTATCCCGGAGATTTTGGAGGTTGATTTCAGCAAGCGCCCCGATGGCGTAGTTCCGTATTTCCTGCCTTGCAGCTGCCCTGTATGCGGCGCACCCACCAAAAAGGATGAGGACGGCGCATTTATGCGCTGCACCGGTGCGGAATGTCCTGCACAGCTGAGCCGGAACATCGCCCACTTTGTCAGCCGGGATGCTATGGATATCGAGGGACTTGGCAGCTCCATTGTGGAAACCCTGATCGAAAAGGGCTTCATAAAATCGCCGGCGGATATCTATTATCTGACCCTGGAGGAAATGAAGAGCCTTTGGCAGAAGGGTGACACAGCAGCCAAGAAGCTGCTGGCTGCTATTGAGCAGAGCAAGGAGCAGGATGTGAGCCGGCTGATCTATGCCCTGGGCATCCGCCAGGTTGGCGCCAAAACCGGAAAGGTACTTGCCACCCAATTTGGCAGCTTGGATGCGCTGATGGGTGCAACGGAGGAAGAACTGACGGATGTACCGGATGTGGGTGCTGTTACCGCAAGAAGCATCAGCGATTGGTTCAGCCAGCCCCAGTCCCAGCATATGGTGGAGCGGCTCCGGGAGGCCGGCGTGAATTTTGAAAGCAAACGGGCGCTGACTGATACCCGGTTTGCCGGTATGACCTTTGTGCTCACCGGTGCGTTGACCCAGTTTACCCGGGATGAAGCCACAGAAAAAATTGAACTGTTTGGCGGTAAGGTATCCGGCTCTGTGTCGAAAAAGACGACTTATGTGGTAGTCGGTGAGAACGCCGGCTCCAAGGAGCGCAAGGCACGGGAGCTGAACATTCCTATTTTGACGGAAGACGATCTGCTGAATATGATGCAGTAAGGAGATAAAGATGAAAAAGAAGCTTGGTTTTGGCCTGATGCGCCTGCCGCTGACAGACCCGAACAATAACGGCAGCGTAGATATCGAGTTGCTGAAAAAGATGGTGGATGTGTATCTGCAGCGGGGATTTACCTATTTTGATACCGCATGGATGTACTGTGACGGAAAAAGCGAATGCGCTGTGAAAGAGGTGCTGACCCAGCGCTATCCCAGAGATGCGTTTACCGTCACCTCCAAATTGCCCAACGGTCCGCTGAACACACTGGAGGATCGGGATCGGATCTTCAACGAACAGCTGCGGAAAACCGGCCTTGCGTATTTCGATTACTATCTTCTGCATGCCATCGGCACTCAGAATATCGACCGCTTTAACCAGTTCGACTGCTTTAACTGGCTGATGGAAAAAAAGAAGCAGGGTCTGGCCAAAAAGATCGGCTTTTCCTTCCACGGAACGCCGGAACTTCTGGAGCAGCTGCTGAGCAAATATCCACAGCTGGATGTTGTACAGCTGCAGATCAACTATCTGGACTGGGAGAACGACAAGGTTTGCTCCCGCGCCTGCCATGAGATCGCTGTGCGCCACGGAAAGCAGATCATCATTATGGAGCCCGTCCGTGGCGGTGCGCTGGCGGATGTGCCCGCCAATGTAAAGATGATGTTCAAGAATGCTGACAGCGATATGTCCGTTGCTTCCTGGGCGATCCGGTTTGCTGCCAGTCTTGACAATGTCATGATGGTACTGAGTGGTATGAGCAACCTGGAGCAGGTGCTGGACAATACCGACTATATGCAGGATTTTAAGCCTCTGAACCCGGATGAAATGCAGATGGCGCTGCTGGCCGGTCGGGTCATCAGCGGTCAGGCGGAGATCGCCTGCACCGGCTGTTCCTACTGCACAGAGCGTTGTCCCAAGAACATTGCGATTCCCCAGTATTTCAGCGCATTCAACAAAAAGGATAAGGAACATTATCTTGCCTTGACCCAGAATTTCGGCAAGGCATCGGACTGCATCCGTTGCGGACAATGCGAAAAGGCCTGCCCGCAGCTGCTGCCGATCCGCGGATATTTGGAATCTGTAGCAGAGCGGTTTGAATAAGTGGATATGAAAAACCCCGCCGTAGATACGGCGGGGTTTGCATTTTACAGTACAAAGTCCGATTGCTGGTATTGTTCAAAGTCAGGTGCTTTTGGCTTCAGAGGGACGCGCTTGGTAGGATCATAGCGGAATTTTCTGCACTTTTCCCGGGTGACAACGCCCTTTTTGGCGCACAGAGTCTGCTGACCTTCCAGCTTTGTTCCATACAGACAATAGGCGCAGGAACGCGCGATTTTCTTCTTAAAAAGCATAAGTTTCCCTCCTTACCGGATCATTATACACCAACAAGCGGGGAAATGCTACACCTTTTTTGCTTTTTGTGCAGAAACTTGACTGTAACGGCGATGACAATCAGCAGGACGATCCAGAGAAGCACCGGAAATCCCACGGATTTTGCCGCCAGGATCGAGGATAGAAGAACGCATAGAAGCGTCTGCAGCACCTTGCCGATGTAATACTGCTTCAGGTTTAATCCGTCGGTCACAGAGGCTGTCTGCATACATACACACATCCCCCCAAAGGCCAGCATTGCAGAGCAAAGCACAAAGCGAAGTCCCTCGTTGTTGATCCTTTGCAGATCGCAGCATCCGTTGGAAAGCTCAAGAAAGCCGGTTATGGCGACTTGAACAGGTACGGGCAGCAGCCATAGCAGCCACAGCTCGAGAAATGTAATGATAACGCGAAATAGAATGATCCAGCCGCATACACCGGCCATGATCCGCAGGCTGCGCTGTAGGGCATCTGCAAGCGTCATAGGTTTTCCTGGCGTCAGGACAGCGGCTGCCGATGATCTGCCGGGAAGCAGCAAAGCCACCAGAAACGCAGACAGAAGATGGATGCCCCAAAGTGCCCAAACTGTGCTGCTGGCAGTAAATTTTCCTGCAATGATCCCGAATAAAAACGCCGGGCCTGCCAGATTACAGAATGCAAGCATCTGCTGCGCATTCCGTTTTGATACAGCGCCGTCCCGATATGCCTGCGCTACGCATTGTGCGCCGGCAGGATAGCCGCCCAGCATCCCTACAAGGAGCAGGGACTCCGTTCCTTTTGCTATGCCGAGGAGCCTTCCCAGGGGCCGCAAAAAGGGGATGTTTTCCCCAACCGTTGCAGAGGTCAGCAGTATTGACAGCACGAAGAAGGGCAGCAGCGACGGGATCACCGTCCGCAGGCAAAGCTCCAGACCGCGGGATGCTCCCACAAGCGCCGTTTTTGTGTCCAGGATCAGAATCAGCAGCCCCACGGCGGCTGGGATGCCTGTCCGTAATTTGCGCATCATAGCGTATCACCTCAAAAGAATCTATGCAATCGCGGGCAAGTCCATTCATATACTTTCGCAAAGGAGGATGTGAAATGGAAAAGCGTTTTATGGAACGGGTCACAGCTGCCGCAGATCTGCAGGATGAGCCGATCCCAGGCCTGCCGCTGGTGGAGATTGCAGGTGACAGACGGGTGCTGATCGAGCATCATCGGGGCGTTACCCAGTATGGCAGCTGCTGCATCAGTGTCCGGGTGAAATTCGGCACTGTGGTCATTTCCGGCAGTCATCTGGAATTGGCGCGAATGACCGCTCAGCAGCTGATCATAACCGGAAAAATAGACTGCGTACAGCTGGAAAGGAGCGGACAGTAATGGATCTGTGGAAATCTTTAAACGGAATGGTTCAGATCGAACTGACCAGCGCCGATCCTGCTGCGGCTATCTCCCAGATCAATACCGCCGGGATCGGGATCTATGGCGCAAAACGGGAGGATGGGGACATCGTCAGCCGTTTCCGCATACGGCGGCAGGATATGAAGAAGCTCAGAGCTCTGGCGGAAAAACGGGGCTATGATGTAACCGTTTCCCGTAAAAGCGGCATATACTGGATCGCAAAGAGATTGCTTCACAGGCCGGTTTTGACGGTGGGAGCTTTGCTGTTTCTTGTGATCGCGATGTATCTTCCCACCAGGGTTTTTTTCTTTGAGATCGAAGGTAACACAACCATTCCGACGCGGCTGATCCTGGAAAAATGCAGCCAGTGCGGCATTTCCTTTGGCGCATCGCGCCGGGAGGTCAGAAGCGAAAAAATGAAAAACGCCCTGCTGCAGGCCATACCGGAGCTGCAGTGGGCCGGGATCAATACCTCCGGCTGCACCGCTACCATCACTGTTCGTGAGCGGACACCTTCCCAGCTGCCACAGCAGGAATGCGGTGTGAGCAGCATTGTGGCAGCCCGTGACGGGGTGGTTACCCAGATCGTTGCAACAAACGGAAATCCCGTATGTAAGGTTGGTCAGGCGGTGAAGGCAGGGGAGATCCTGATATCCGGTTACACCGATTGCGGCATCATCATTCAGGCAACCCGGGCGGAAGGGGAGGTTTACGCCGCTACAAATCGCGCAATATCGGCAGTTTCACCGTTAAATTGGCGATCCAAAGGAACAAAAATCGCCTCCGAGAAAAAATATTCCGTAATTATCGGAAAAAAACGGATAAATTTCTACAAAGGTAGTGGAATTTCCGATACAACTTGTGATAAAATGTATGAGGAAAGCTATATAACGCTACCGGGCGGCTTTCGTCTGCCGGTTATCATCGTAACAGAGACCTATTATTACTACGAGGATGTACCGGTTACGCTGCAGACGCCGGATATGTCCGGCTTTGCACGGCGGTATCTGCAAAATCAGATGATCGCCGGTACTGTGACATCCTGTCAGGAGGACGGATGGACAGAGGATGGAATATACAGATTCCAAGGAAATTATGCCTGTGCCGAGATGATCGGCAGGGTTAGAAGTGAGGAGACCGTAAAACCTTATGAGTAATATGATTGAGCGGATCGTGAATGCGGAGCGGGTGGAAGATCTAATCGCCGTATTCGGCTCTTTTGATGAGAATATCAAGCGGATCGAGGAAAGCCTGGGGGTTTCTATCGTCAACCGCGGTACGGAGCTGAAAGTCAGCGGCGAGGCAGAAGCTGCCGATAAGGCTGCCCGAACCCTGGAAGGACTGCTGTCTCTGGCTGCAAAAGGGGAGACCATTGATGAGCAGCGGGTGCGCTATCTGATCACCCTGGTGCAGGAGGGCAACGATGCTCTGGTTGCAAAGATGGCCAAGGATGTTGTCTGCATCACCGCCAAGGGCAAGCCCATCAAGGCGAAGACCGTGGGTCAGCAGGACTATATGAAGGCCATTCAGAACAATACCGTCACCATTGGCGTTGGCCCTGCAGGTACCGGTAAGACATATCTGGCGGTGGCAGCCGCCGTGGCTGCTTTCCGTGAAAGGACGGTCAATCGCATTATCCTGACCCGGCCTGCGGTGGAGGCAGGTGAGCGGTTGGGCTTCCTGCCCGGCGATCTGCAGAATAAGGTGGATCCGTACCTGCGTCCGCTTTACGATGCACTGTATGATATGCTGGGTGCGGAAACCTTCCAGAAATATCAGGAACGGGGCTCCATCGAGGTTGCACCCCTGGCGTATATGAGAGGCCGCACTCTGGACGACAGCTTTATCATCCTGGATGAAGCCCAGAATACCACCCGGGAGCAGATGAAAATGTTTTTGACCCGTTTGGGTTTTGGTTCCAAGATCGTCATTACCGGCGATGTGACACAGATCGATCTGCCGGACGATAAGATCTCCGGTCTGAAGGATGCGGTACGGGTTCTGGAGGGGGTCAAGGACATCGCTGTTTGCAGGCTGACCTCTGCCGATGTTGTCCGCCACGCGTTGGTGCAGCAGATCATCAATGCCTATGAAAAGGCTGAAAAGAAGAAGGAAGAACAAAGAAGCGGTAAAAATTACCCGGGAAATCAAAGGAAGAAATAATATGCGTACAAAGATCAATATTACCTTTTCCGTTTTCACCATAAAACAGCCCTTGGTGGCAGCGGTGATCAAAAAGTGCATCGAAACCGCGTTGGCGGCTGAGTCTGTAACTGCGCCCTGCGAGATCAATGTCCTGGTGACAGATGACAAGGGAATTCACGCTATCAATAAAGCCAGCCGGGATATTGACCGCCCCACCGATGTGCTGAGCTTTCCCATGTTTTCTCTGACACCCGGGCAGCCCCCGGAGGACTGGACGGAATTCCTGGATCCGGAAACCGGACTTTGCCCCCTGGGCGATATGTGCATCAGTCTGCAGCGGGCAACTGCCCAGGCAAAGGAATTCGGTCACAGCGCCCGCAGAGAGGTTGGCTATCTGACCATCCATTCTGTGCTGCATCTTTTGGGCTATGACCATTTGGATGAAGGCGAGCAGAAAAAACAGATGCGGGAAAGGGAAGAGATCATTGCAGCAATGATCCCCGGTATGAGCCGCGAAAAATAACGGAGAAAGCCTATGGAAGACAATATTTTTGCAATTGTATTTGTGGGTCTGACCGTCGTCTGTACTGCGGTGTATTTTGCTAAGTTTTTTAGTGCAAGATTCGGCCGCGTCAAGACGGTAAAGGCTACCGTTGTGCACAAGCAGACGGTTGAAAGCTTTTCCAAATACGCAGGAAACGGAGCCCATATAAGGTACAGCGTTACATTCCAGACAGGCGGAAAAAGGCGCTCTTTTTATGTTTCGGAGTTTTCTTACCGCGGCTACAAGCTGAACGAATCAGGCACACTTAAATATAAAGGCAGCAGAATTATTGATTTCAGTTAAGATACTTAGGAGATAATACTATGAAGACAAAAACCGCTATGATCACCATTGCCGGTCGGCCTAATGTGGGCAAGTCCACCCTGACGAATTTTCTGGTGGGAGAGAAGATCGCGATCGTGTCCAATAAGCCCCAGACCACCCGTAACCGCATTTGCGGCGTACTGACGAGAGAGGATACCCAGTTCGTATTTGTGGACACGCCGGGCTACCACAGAGCCCGTACCAAGCTGGGCGATTATATGGTCAATGTGGCGCGGGAATCCATATCCGATGTGGATCTGACAGTTCTGGTCGTAGAGCCCATTGCATCCATCGGGCCGCAGGAAGAAGGCCTGCTGGAGAGGATCAAGGGCAGCAACTGTCCTGCGGTGCTGGCTATCAACAAGATTGACACTGTGGAAAAGGAAAAACTTTTGGAAGTCATTGATGTGTATTCCAAGGCTGCTG
>JAFQRK010000042.1 GCA_017410075.1 Oscillospiraceae bacterium
CCTTGCCAAGTTTATTGCGGAAAAGGGCGGCGTGCATCACCGCTTCAAGAGAGGCTACCGCAATGTTATCAATGAGTCTGTGCGGCTGAACAGTGCCGGCCAGGACAGCCAGCTGGCCATTGAGACCTCCGGTCACGGCGCGCTGAAGGAAAATTATTTCCTGGATGACGGTGCCTATCTGGTCACCAAGCTGCTGATCGAGCTGGCTCGGGGCAAGAAGGAAGGCTACACGCTGGAATCTCTGATTGCAACCCTGGAAGAGCCTGCTGAAAGCTGCGAATTCCGTATGAATATTGCGCTGGAGGATTTCAAGCCCTACGGCCTGCAGGTCATTGAGGAGCTGACTGCCTATGCACAGACCAAGGAAGGCTGGAGCCTGGCACCCAGCAATTACGAGGGTGTCCGTGTGAATCTGGACGAAAATCACGGCAACGGCTGGTTCCTGCTGCGTCTTTCTCTACACGATCCGCTGATGCCTCTGAATATCGAAAGCAATGATATCGGCGGCACTAAGAAAATCGCTGCAGAGCTGGCTGGCTTTATTGCAGGCTGTGATAAGCTGGACGCTGCAACCCTGCTTAACTTCGCAAAGTAATAATAGAAGGGACTGCGAAAGCAGCCCCTTTTTTGGTATAAAAAAACACCCATCTTTCGATGGGTGTTTTATGCGAAAGAGTAACCAAAAGGAGTATAACAGGGGTAAAAGTAAGCAAAAGTAGTACAACTGCTCTGTTCGACATATTGGAATTTGTTTAATAGTGTTCAATGCAGAAGTCAACCCATTCTTTCACTTTTTTTCCAACCTCATCTGCATTCAGATTATCGACATTCAAAACATCCACATTTTCTTTTCCTATAAACCATTTTCTTTTTAATGGCAATAAACATTTTAAATGATGTTCGAAGAAGTTTCTGGAACGAGTATTATCATTTTCCTTATGTCTTAATAATACTTCATTTGAAGCATCTAAAAATAATATTCTTGTTGGCATACACCTTCGAACTTGCTCAAGTTCCTTGTGTAATGCATTTTCAATTTCCCATTCTTGTCCAATAGTTTTGGGATAATTTAATGTATAAAATTCAATTTCTTCTGCTCCGAAATCCATAATACTACAACTAAAATCGTTGGCTTTATTATATCGAACAACTTCTTTTTTAAGCCACAATTTCTGTATTTCCAAATAATCTTCGTATTTGTTTTTATCTAACTGACGTCGCTTCACTTCGTCAATAATATCCGTATTGATTTCGTAACTAATATTCACATATGGAGCATTTTCTTGTAGATATCGTACTGCTGTTGTTTTTCCTACCGCCATACAACCCTGTAATGAAAGTATCATATGTTTTCCCCACAAATTCTTATTTATCGAACTGATCATACCATAAAACTTAAAGACTTTCAATGATATATCGCCTTGGCGATATGATATACGGCAATCCGCATGATATACTTGCTTCGCAAGCATGATATAATATCCGTTCCTTCATATGCCGCAGGCATATATCATCGCTCGCAGAGCGATATCATATCGAAGATATATCACCCGTTCCGGCAGGAACGGATATCATTCAAAAAACGCACCTTTGTCGGTAGACAAAAGTGCGTTTTTTGTTGGCGGAGAAGGAGGGATTTGAACCCTCGATACCCTTTTGGGGTATACACGATTTCCAATCGTGCGCGCTCGGCCAGCTACGCGACTTCTCCATAGAGCTACATTGCAATCAGCCTGTGTATAGTACAACAATTTTTACCTTTTGTCAAGCCCTATTTTCGATATTTTAAGGCAAATCCGGCGTGAATTTCACGCCGGATATTTTGCTTTATTTTACCTTGCGGAAAACCACAGCGGTGCGGCAGGGAAGATAGATTTGGAAACCGTAGGTGCCGTCACTTTGCCTGGTCGCCGTGTAGCATTCGTGCCAGATGCGTCCGTCGCCGCCGTAGCAATAGTCATCGGTGCTCATAATTACCTGATACTTTCCGCCAGTGGGGACACGGACAAGATAACCGTCGTAGGAATTGCTGTGGTGGAAATTAAAGGCAAAGAGTGCGCCGCCTTTTTTATAGACCATTACCTTGTCATCCTGATGGAGCAGCAGCTGCCGGTCGCTGCCGGACAGCACCTTTTGCTTCTTGGCCATGGCCACCATATCCTTCTCAAAATCATTGAGGAAGGCGTATTTCAGATTCTGATTGTCTGCAAGACTCCATTGCCGGCGGCAGTAATGGTAGCTCCAGCCGTTGCCCTCCCGGGGGAAGTCGATCCATTCGGGATGGCCGAATTCGTTGCCCATAAAGGTCAGATAGCCTTCGCCGCCCAGGCTCATCGTCAGCAGGCGGAGCATTTTATGCAGCGCCATTGCCCGATCCATGGTCAGGCTGCGGTAGGATTTATCCATACCCCAGTACATCTCCTGATCGCACATCCGGAACATCGCCGTTTTATCGCCCACCAATGCCTGGTCGTGAGATTCCACATAGCCGATGACCCGCTCACGGGGACGGCGGATGGTCAGCTCATAGTAGATGTTATTCAGATCCCAGTGTTCATCGGGAACTTCCTTCAGCAAGCGGATCCACATATCCGGTTCACCCATTGCAAGCCGGTAATCAAAGCCAAGACCGCCGTCTTCCACCGGCAGCGAAAGACCCGGCAGGGCAGAGGTGTCCTCTGCGATGGTGATGGCATCGGGATTGACCTGGCGCACCAGCTCGTTGGCCAGTTGCAGGTAGGTGACAGCTTCCAGATCCGTATTCATGGAGAAATAGGATCTGGGATCGCCAAATGCGGTGCCAAGTCCGTGATCGTGATACAGCATAGAGGTGACACCGTCAAAGCGGAAGCCGTCAAAATGGAATTCCTCCTGCCAGTATTTCAGGTTGGACAGCAGGAAATGCAGCACCTCCGGCTTGCCGTAATTAAAGCATTTTGTGCCCCAGGCGCTGTGATTACCCTTTGCGCCTGCGTGAAAATACTGATGATCGGAGCCGTCAAATTGGTTGATTCCCTCACGGGAGTTGGGTGCGGCGTGAGAATGCACCACATCCAGAAGCACCGTGATACCCATTGCGTGGGACGCATTGATCAGTGCCTTCAGGTCGTCCGGCGTGCCGAATTTAGAGGACGGTGCATAGAAATTGGCTACCTGATAGCCAAAGGACGCGTAATACGGATGCTCCATCACCGCCATGATCTGAATGGTGTTGTAGCCCAGATCCTTGATGCGCTTAAGATTGTTTCTGCGGAATTCGTCGTATGAGCCGACCTTGCCGTCTTCCTGGGCCATTCCGATGTGACACTCGTAGATAAACAGATTCTTCTGAGGCTTAAAGCTGCCGTCTGTCCAGGGAAACTCCGGAGCATCAAAAATGGCAGCATTCCATTGATAGCTGACGGGATCCTGCACCACATAATTGGCATAGGCCGGGATCCGTTCCAGCTCCTGGCCGTTGTGGAGCACGATGGCGCTGACTTTTTGTCCGTTTTGCAGGGCATCGGCAGGCAGCTTGATCTCAAACACGCCGTTATCCAGCCGCGTCATCGGGCAGCTGCGGCGATCCCAGTAATTAAAATCGCCCATAAAGTACATTGCATCTGCTGCAGGCGCCCATTCGCGGTAGATCCAGCCGTCAGATGTCCGATGAATGCCAAAATACCGATGGGCATTGGCAAAGTCACAAAGCGTCTGACCGGGCTGCAGAAGCATATTTTTTGTCTGAACATATTTGTCCATCCGCAGCTGCAGATCCTCAGCAAAGGGCTGCAGATTGGGGTCAATAGATGTGATTTTCTGAATCATATTGCCGATCCTTTCTAAGTCACAGCGTCGCACTCAGCCATTTGCGAAGCATTGGCAGCCATTGGGCTGCAAGCTCTGTGTTGCTGCTGAGGGAATCGCAGGTCAAAGCGTCAACCGTGGAAAGTCCGTGTTGACCGTGGGTGAAAATGTGCAGGTCAAAGGGGATCTTATGCTTGGCAAGAGCTTTTGCATACAGAATACTGTTGGAAACCGGCACCACATCGTCCTCAGCCGTATGCCAGAGGAATGTTGCCGGAGTGGCATCGCTGACAAGCCTGTCCAGGGAGAAATTTGCTTCGTCATCCTCCGTAATGGTCTGATGGCCGATTACATTTTGGATCGTGCCCTCGTGGCGATGCTCCGGTGCGGCGCAGATCACCGGGTAGCAAAGCACAGCGGCCTTGACGCCCTTGCTGTTGGGGAACAGATTGCGAACTTCCGGGCAATCGTAGCGATTGCAGTAGTGTCCTGCCAGATGTCCGCCGGCGGAAAAGCCCATAATTGCGATCCTGTCCACATCAATGTGCCAGACATCGGCATTTGCATAGATCAGCTCCAGCGCTGCAGCAACCTCGCAAAGCTGGGCAGGAAAATGGCAGGGCGTGCAGGAGTAGTTCAGAATAAAGACCCGATATCCCCAGGAAAGCAGCTTCAGCGCTACCGGCTCGTCCTCCCGCTGACTGCACCAGCTGTAGCCGCCGCCGGGACAGATGAGAACGGCAGGGTTCTTAACATCCTGTCGGCCCATTTCCGACAGATTATAGGGCAGGTAAGTGGTCACGGTGGGGTCGCTGCTGATGCCAGAAAGGGCAGGATACAGCGGTTTTAACTTAAATGTTTCGTGCAGCATAGGTCATACCCCCTTTCTATCATCATACGGCAAAATGAATGGTGTGTCAATAAAAAACGGCTGCACCCAAAGCCCGGCAGCAGCATATTATAACCTGAGAAAGGGAAAGGAGGAATTTATTTGCCGTCTGTTGGCTACATACAGGTACACGCATATTCCAGTTATGCGCAGATTCCGCTGAAGGATGTTGCTGTGTCCGTTACCACCGCCGATAATACTGTGCTTGCCATGCGTTTGACAGACCGCAGCGGCCGCATTGATCCGATTGAAGTTCCTGTCCCGGATCTGGCAGAAAGTCAGTCTCCGGGCGATGTGGCGCCGTTTACGCCGGTTATGCTCTATGCAAGGCTTGCCGGCTACGAGCAGATCCAGGTGGAGGAGCTGCAGGTATTTGCCGATACCGTAACGGTGCAGAATCTGGAGATGATCCCGCTTTCGGAGCTGCCGTCGCAGTGGAGCAAGTCGGAAACATTCCTGACACCGCCGCAGAACTTGTAGGAGGTAGCATATGCCTACTGTTATACCCTTTGTACCGCAGAATATTACGGTGCATCTGGGCTCACCCAGCTCCAGTGCCGCCAATGTTACAGTCCCGTTTGTGGACTATGTCAAGAATGTTGCATCCAGCGAAATATATCCTACCTGGGATGACAGCGCATTGCGGGCAAATATTCTTGCCATTACATCCTTTGCGCTGAATCGGGTCTACACGGAGTTTTACCGCAGCCGGGGTTATGATTTTGACATAACAAACTCCACAGCTATCGACCAGGCCTTTGTTAACGGACGGGCGTATTTTGACCGGATATCCCGTATTGCAGATGAGCTGTTTAACGATTATTTGCGCAGGCCCGGATTCGTTGAGCCGCTGGCGGCCAAATTTTGCAACGGCACTACGGTCACCTGCGAGGGGCTGAGTCAATGGGGCAGCCAGAATCTTGCCCAGCAGGGCTTAAATTCCACCCAGATCCTGCGCAATTATTACGGCAATGTTGAGATCGTCAACAACGCACCGATCCGCGGTATTACATCATCTTATCCCGGCTCACCGCTGCGCAGAGGAAGCTCCGGCCCGTCGGTTGTGGTCATTCAGGTGGAATTGAACCGCATTTCCCAAAACTATCCTGCGATCCCCAAGATCCCAACAGTCGACGGAATCTTCGGAAGCCGCACAGAAGCAGCAGTACGGGCATTTCAGGAGATATTTGATCTGACGCCGGACGGGATCGTTGGCCCGGCAACCTGGTATGCGCTGGTGCGGCTGTATACCGCCGTTACAAAGCTGGGCGAGCTGCGTAGCAGCGGACAGCAGTTTTATTCTATTAACTGGTCTTACCCCAACTCCCTGGAGGAGGGTGCAACAGGGGATAAGGTTCGGCATCTGCAGTATATGCTCTCTGTGCTTTCGGCCTATATTAACAACATTCCCGATGTAGATGTGGATGGGATCTTCGGCCCGGCAACGGAAAATGCCGTGGTTGCGGCGCAGCGGTATTTTGGACTGCCCCAGACCGGAGTGGTGGATGCGGCCACCTGGGATGAAATTTATGATCAGTTTGCCGGCATTGAAAATACCAGTCTGCGAAACGGCGAGGTATTCCCGCGGCAGTCTGACAATGCGGTTACCGCTTTTGCGCCCAACAATGCCAGCCGCACCCGCTATGCCCGTTCCACAACGCTGACCCAGTTCCCGGGCAGAGATTTGACGCCGGGGCAGCAGGATCTGATTTCGCAGGAGGTGATACGATGAGACCGGACGAATCCTTTGTTGGCCAGCCCATACGCAGCCTGCAGCAGATGCTTCGCGTGATCGGTGAGAATGATGACCGGCTTCCCAGCGTCGTACCGGATGGGATATACGGAAACGACACCGTCCGTGCTGTATCTGCCTTTCAGCGAAGGGTGGGTCTGCCGGTTACCGGTATTGCAGATCAGGAAACCTGGGAGGCCATCGTAGCCCGATATGAGCCTGCCTTGATTGAACAGGGCGAGGCGGAGCCGCTGCGGATCATTCTGGATCCCGGTCAGGTGATCCGCCGGGGAGAGGAGAATCCCAACCTATATATCGTTCAGGCGATTTTGCTTGTTCTTTCTAAGCTGTATGCCGGGATCACGCCGCCGGGTATGAGCGGCGTTTTGGATCTGGCAACGGCAGATTCCATTTCCTCGTTTCAGCAGATGAATCTGATTCCGGTGACCGGGGAGCTGGATAAGCGCACCTGGAAGCACCTTGCGCTGCACTATCCGCTGGCAGCAAATGCAATTTTTCAGCTTGATTAAAGAAAATGGAAATTTTCTGTTAATTTGCCAATAATGCCCTTGATTGTTACCGCATAACTACATATAATATACTTGGTTGTTAATACGGCCAATGGAGGAAAAGTGGATGTTCGCAAAAGACTGGAAGAAAGATCTGTTTACAATTCCAAATGTGCTCAGTCTGTTCCGGCTGTTGCTGATACCCGTTTACATCATTTTGTATCTGAAAGCGGAGAAGCCGGAGGAGTATTTTCTGGCTGCAGCGATTTTGGCTGTGTCCTGCCTGACGGATCTGATCGACGGCAAGATCGCCCGACATTTTAATATGATCTCCAATACCGGAAAGATCCTGGATCCGCTGGCAGATAAGGCCACGCAGTTTACGCTGATCATCTGTCTGATCATCCGCCGGCGCAATCCCGTGCTGCTGTTTCTGGCGGTGCTGTTTGTGATCAAGGAGGCATTTCAGGCTGTTGCAGGCTTTCTGCTTCTGCGCAGGGGCAAGATCCTGAAGGGCGCTCTGTTTGCCGGTAAGGTCAGTACCACCGTTCTGTTTATCAGTCTGATCGTGCTGGTGCTGATTCCCAATATCAGCGAAACTGTGGTGCATCTGATTGCCGGCGTGGATATTGTGTTTCTTCTGATTTCTTTTGTCAGCTATATCCGGCTGTATTACACCCACAGTCCTATGATTCAGTCTATTAATGAAAGCAAAGAATAATATAACGGCAGCTCGGATGAGCTGCCGTTCGTTTATTTCGTTCGTTCCATTCTGACCGGGATCAGGATCGCAAGTAGAACGATCGACAAACCTCTTACGCAAATACCGATCATACCGTAATGCTGCAGGGGGAATGAGAGAGGAAATAGGGTCATAGCCAGACAGTAGCAGATCTTTGCCCACAGCGGCCATTGTTTGAAAGGCTGTCGTTCCTGGCGCTGCCTGACAAATTTGAGCTTATGCAGCCGCTTCAGGCTTTGACAGCAGACAAAGATACAAACGCACAGGGTCATAAGTATGAAGGTAACTGCGAAAAGTATATCTCCGGTAATGCTGTTTATGAATTCTTCAGGAGCAACGCAAACAACCGTGATAAGGATCGCAAACAGACTCAAAATAGAGGAGGCCGAAATTGCGATCCACTTTCTGATCAGTGAGATATACCGTTCATCGCAGACCGCAGCATTAGATGTAATTGTGCGCTGGAAATTACTCCTGTGGATGATATACGAAGTAAGGGAAATAACGAAGGCGATGATAATGCCAACAGAGCCAAGAGGACCGATCCACTCGTCGTCAACTGCAAAGCTAGCGATCACAAAGATAAAGTCAAACAAAATTAACGGCATTGTGATAACCAGCGAAAGAGCTGCAGCAGTGCGCATCGCAGCCTTTCGCTTCTGAACACACAGCAGATTTTTCAGATTTTCAAGCTCTGAATCTTGCTCGATCCGCTTGCAGGCGAAAAGCTCCTCAACAGTAACTCCCAGTATGTCGGCAAGCCTAGACAGCAGCGAGGTGTTGGGCTTTGCGCTGCCGGTTTCCCACTTGGAAACGGCTTTGTTGGTTACACCCAGCATTTCTCCCAGCTGTGCCTGGGATAATCCCTTTTCCGTTCGCAGTTGGTACAGAAAATTGCCAAAGGCATAGTCATTCATACGGTCACCTTCTTTCAGATTGAGTTAATTATATCGCAAGGATGCCATTTTGCAATAGGCTGACTGTCTCTTTTTGGTAGATTGTAAAAGGTGCAGGGCAAACGATCACTTTTCTCTTGGTTTCCAAGGCGGATTGAAATACAAGAGGCCTCGGGTTCTCATCCTAATTCAAAAGAAAAAGACGAAAACCGCAAAAGCGGATTCCGTCTTTTTGGTCGGAGTGTAATTATAGGGTTTCGGAAATATGAGTCATATCAATGCTTTTACG
>JAFQRK010000043.1 GCA_017410075.1 Oscillospiraceae bacterium
ATGAAGAGCAACAACCAGATCAATGTGCCTCAGGCTCGTGAGGCTATGGACCGTTTCAAGATGCAGGCTGCCCAGGAAGTCGGCGTTAACCTGCAGAATGGCTACAACGGCCACCTGACCTCCCGTGAAGCCGGCTCCGTCGGCGGCCAGATGGTCAAGAAGATGATCGAGGCTTACGAGCAGGGTCTGCAGTAAGTCCCGAAAAGGAAGATGACCGGTGAAAACCGGTCATCTTTTTTTGCTGTCCTTGACATCCGGCGCAAATTCGATATACTGGAATTATATTATATAAGCTAACGGAGATCAGTTATGGACAGAGAAATGATTGCGAAAACCGAAGCGTTTTTGAAAGAAACTTTTTCTAACAGTACATATTTGCAGGGCGATCCGGCTGGTCGGGATTACCGGCTGGAGCATTCCTACCGGGTGGCAAATATTGCGAAACAAATAGCAGAAGCAGAAGGATTCGATGTGACCTGCGCCGTTATCGGCGGATTGCTTCACGACATTGCTTATTGCGAAGAAATGAAAGAAAAAGCAGATTGGAAAAATCATGGGCGCCGCAGTGCAGAAATTGCCAGACCGTTTTTGGAATCGCTGGGGATGAGTGCAGATGCGGTGAATGAGATCTGCTACGGCATTGCCATCCACGTGGACGATGAGGCGGATTTTGAATGGAAGCGCACGGCTGTTTCGGAAACAGTGGGCGATGCGGATAATATTGATCGCTTTGATGCTTACCGGATTTACGAAACATTGGAATATTTGAAATTCAGTGAAATGAATTTGGAAGATAAGCAAGAAAAGGTGGCGTCTACGCTTGATCGCCTGACCAAATTTAAAGAAATGAAGCTGGGTACGGCAACCGCTAAGAAACTGTGGCTGGAACGGCTGGATTACTATATCAGTTTCTATGAGAGGTTAAAGGCACAGCTGGAGAACAGCACGGCGATTTGTTAAACGGAAGTGAGAAAATGAAAAATTTCTGGAACGATAACTATTGGAGCGAATACCTGGCACAGCCGGAAAAGATGGATCTGTTTGAGAATCTTTGGATCTGCAAGCATCAGGATATGATCGACAAGATGGACAAAGGCCGGGTACTGGACTTGGGTTGCGGTGTCGGGCAGTTTACTGATTACTGGATGAAAAACGGATTTCAGGTCACCTCTGCGGATCTTTCTGATAAGGCGCTGGCGGCGCTGCGGGAACGGAATCCGGCAGCGGACACTGTGCAGCTGGATATGAGCCAGCCGCTGCCTTTTGATGACGGCGCTTTTGATGTGGTGTTTGCCAATCTGTCCATCCACTATTTTGATGCGAAAACCACCATGGCGCTGTCTGATGAGATCCACCGCATCCTCAAGCCCGGCGGATTGTTTATGGGCAGTGTGAATTCTACCTTTGCCTATCAGTACATTAAGAATGAGGCCAAGGCACTGGAGGAGAATTTTTATTGGGCAGACGACCGGTTCGTCCGGCTGTTTGACAGACCGCAGTTTGATCAGTTTTTCGGGCAGTTTAAGACGGTATCCCTGGAGGAAAACCACATTACCCGATTTAAAAGTCCAAAATGTCAATGGGAGTTTATTTTTATGAAGAAGCGCTACGGATTTGGTGTTGACCTGGGCGGCACCACAGTAAAGATCGCCTGGTTTGAGGAAACGGGCGATATGCTAAGCAAGTGGGAGATCCCCACGGTGACGGAAAATGATGGCCGGCAGATCCTGCCGGATATTGCGGCGTCCATTCTGAAATTCCTGGAGGACAATCAGGTGCAGCGCCAGCAGGTCATTGGCATCGGCATTGGCGTGCCCGGTGCGGTGAACGACAAGGGCGAGGTCAACAAGTGCATCAATCTGGGCTGGGACTGCATTCTGCCCATTGAGCAGATACTGTCGGAGCTGACCGGACTGCCGGTGAAGGCCGGCAATGATGCCAATGTGGCGGCGCTGGGTGAAGCCTGGAAGGGCGGCGGTCAGGGCTGTGAGGATATGGTTTTTGCCACATTGGGCACCGGTGTTGGCGGCGGAATCGTGATTGGCGGAAAGCTGCTGACCGGCGTTCACGGCGCCGGCGGCGAGATCGGCCATCTGGTAGTGAACACGAAAGAAACAGAGCGGTGCAACTGCGGAAAATTCGGCTGCGTGGAGCAGTATTGCAGCGCCACCGGCATTGTCCGGCTGGCGAAGCAGCGTCTGATGGCGGATGACGCCCCCAGTGCCCTGCGCGGCGCTGAAAATCTGACCTGCAAGGATGTGTTCGATGCAGGCAAGAATGGCGACACGCTGGCGCTGCAGGTGCTGGAGCAGGTGTATGACTATATGGGTCAGTTCCTGGCAAATGTGTGCTGCGCGGTGGATCCCCAGGTGGTGGTTTTGGGCGGCGGTGTCAGCAAGGCGGGACAATGTCTGCTGGATGGTGCCAAGAAATATTTTGACCGCTATATTTTCCACGCGTCCTCGGCCATCACCTTTGCGCTGGCGACCCTGGGCAATGATGCCGGTGCCTACGGTGCATTCAAATTGGTGCTGGACGCTGTATAATTTGCCAATGGCTTGACCATAATTGCCATCAGGAGGCGATGGCAATGAAAATTCGCGAGGTTATGACCGATGCGGTGGTTAAGATCCATCCGGAGGAATCCGTGGCGGTGGCGGCCAGAACGCTGACACATTATAATATAGGTGTGCTGCCGGTCTGCGGCTACGACGGAAATCTGTGCGGTCTGGTGACGGATCGGGATCTGGTGACCCGGTGCCTGGCGGCGGGGAAATCCCCGGAGGCCACTTCTGTGAAGGAAGTGATGACCGGCGGTGTGATTTCGGCTCAGCCGGATATGGATACCGGGGCGGCTGCGCATCTGATGGGCAGAAAGCAGATCCGGCGGCTGCCGGTGGTGGAAAACGGGCGGCTGTGCGGCATGGTGAGCCTTGGGGATCTTGCCAATCGGGAGGAATGCAACCCCGATGCGGCGGATGCGCTGGGAGAAATCTGCACCAATATTTCACAAGGATAAAGACTCTGCCGGGGCGTTGCTCCGGCAGAAATTTTTGACAGAAGTGGTATATATTGTGGTAAAAATGGGCACGATACACAAGGGGTAAGAAACGGCAAAAAATGTGAAAAAATATCCTTGACAAAGCCCATTTGGAATGCTATTATAAGGCAGCTGCGCGATGAACGGCATTCCGGGAGTGCAGCATAAAGCACAAAAATTTCCCTGAAAATTTGTAAAAAACATCTTGACAGTTGGAAGAAGTTGTGCTATTATGTAACAGTTCGCACGAGCGAAATTCTGTACCTTGTAAATTGAATAATGTGAGACGAACTATAACACCTTGGACAATTTTAAAAAATGGAATTGTTTAAGATTATTCGTGTACGAATAAACGAAACAGCCAACGAAAATTCTTGAGTAATATTGCTAGAAGCGAAT
>JAFQRK010000044.1 GCA_017410075.1 Oscillospiraceae bacterium
ATAGTTTAACCATCAATAGCAGGAATGAGAAAAACACAAGAGGAACGGCAATTCTGCTATTAAAACTGGGAAGCAACTCGTCAAAAAGCAGGGATTCCAAAATACCTGCACCAACGAATGCGATAACCAAAACAAGGGATGGCAGCCTTTTCGCCAATTTGACAAGGATGTCTTGCACATCCGGAAGACGGGTCAGCAGGCAACCTAGCCAGTAATAGGCGAAGAAGTTGACTTGAAACAGCGAGCGCTGGTAGCCTCCCACATCCACAGACAGCTCTGTACCCATAAAACCAAAAACGGTTGCGATGGTAAGTACAGCGATACCGGCAATCTTATTTTTCAGAATAAGCAGAAGCACCGGCGTCAAAAGGACAAATACGCACAGCTGGAACATATACCAAAGCGGGAAACTGAATTCATAGAAAATAATGCCTTTTAGAATTCGCAGAGGACTGAGACTGACATTACTCTCCAAGAAACCGGGAATTACAATGGAAACTGCAGCATAAAGCACATAGTAAAAAGCGGACCATGCAAGGAAAGGCATCAATACAGATTTAACGCGCTTCCTTTGCTTTTGGAATACCGCAGAAAGGGTATCTGTATTTCGGAAAAACAGGTAGCCGGAAAGCAGGAAGAAGGTAGGTACGGCTGCGGTACAAAGACCGTGGGTGAAAAAGCTGATGATACGGGAAGAAATCGTATGGACATCACCGGATACCAGATGCTGATGGATCATAACCACCATCAATGAACAGATTAGCGGAACGATGTTTAGAAAGTTTCCGTTCAGCAGAGGGTTGTTCTTTTTCATTTAGCCACCTCTGTTATTTGTTTGTTACGATGCGTTCATAGGCAGTGGGAAAAGCGTTTTTCAAATTATTGAAGCGTTCGAAATACATTCCGTCCAGAATGTTGGCTGTCGCCAGCTGGACGACCTGCGATTCCGTTACGACGCTAAAAATTCTGTGATATTTGCAGGTCTTGATCACCTTGGTGTCGCTTTCTGCGCACATAAACATTACCCAAAGATCGTCGGCTTTCAGTGCGGTCTTCTTGATCAGCTCCGCATCTACCAATTCCTTCTTCACAGCGCCGAAGGGGAACAGACAGCCGCCGCCATTGGACGGAAGCAGCTTTTGGGAAGGCTCGTGCAAACCTATATTGGAGATGGTCTTCCAGCGGCCGGGATTCTGCATCTTGCCGTCGTCATCGTAGGCCATCGCCTGAGCCCGGTTGCAGACAACGCATTTGGGGAATTTCTCGTGGGTTTTGATCAGCTTGGCGATGGAGTTGGGCGGATAAATAATGTCATCATCAAAGGTGATGACCAGCTCGTTTTCCTTTTGCGCCAGCAGGGCATCGTAATGCTTCTTGTGGCCGTAGAGATTATCCGCCACAAAGTAAATTTCCAAGCCGTTTTCCGTCAGGTCGGTCAGCTGCTGCGGCAGCTTATGATCGGGGAACTGCTCCTCGGACAGCCACAGCACCACCCGATCAGGCTTATAATCCTGCAATATCAAGGATTTGATCGCCCAATGGGCATATGCAATGCGTGCGGGGAAAGAGGTCAGAGATGCGGTGACCGTCTCCTCCCGAGGCTCCGTATTCAACATATAGCCCGAAAGCATTTCCTTTTGGATAGATTTATTATCCAGCTTGTTTAGGAACTGATACCACTTCCCGCCAAAAAAGGGGATGCGGACAGACTCCGGCAATTTCAGTCTTTCAGTAAATCTGCGATTCATTGCAAAAACTCCTTATGCAGTCGAACTCGGAAAAAGTTGTGTCATTCCGAGGAAGGGCGGAGCCCTGATGTGGGAATCCCCTAATTCCTTGTGGCAGCCTATAGTACAAGGGGATTGCCACGGCCTTTCAGGCCTCGCAATGACAGAGGTATCTGTGCGATAAACGGTTACTTTTTCTTGCGTTTAACAAGTGCAAGAATATAACGCATACTTTCATTCTTGGTGATCAGGGACAGCAGGACATAGACTGCCATTCCGGTTGCGATCTGCAGCGCCAGCATCGCCACGCGGCCAATGGGCAGCAGACTCAGCGGATACACGCAGGCAAACATCACAGCGGACATCAGCAGCGACGGAAGAATATCCCAAACCTGCCGTCCAACGCCGTAGCCCAGCAGCCTCTTGTTGGGAATGGCGTCCACAATGGCATTGATCGCTGCGCCCACCAGCAGGCTGATGGCGATCATCTTCACCCCGAAGGGAATGGAGACCACCAGCAAGGCGACGCCGATGATTTTCTTAATGATCTCCAGCTTCAGGGCAATATCGCTTCTGCCCATAGCTTTAATAGCCTGCAGATTGTCGATCTCAATGGGCATAAACATAAAAGTGAAGCAGATGATCTGCATATAGGGCACGCTGGGCAGCCATTTTTCTGTCAGCAAAATAACGGTCAGCGGTTCGGCAACCGCGGCCAGACCGGCCAGCAGGGGCATCAGGATAAAGGTGCTGGTTTTGATCGCCCGGCGCAAGATCGCCAGCATATCCTCTCTTGAGGTCTGCCGCTTGGAAATGGCAGGGAACAGCACGCTCTCAATGGTGCCGCTGACATTGGATTCCACCAGCTGGGGGAAGCTCTGACCCTTGTTATAAAAGGCCAGATCCTCTGCGGTGTAGAACTTGCCGATCACCAGGCTGCGCAGATCGTTATAAAGCACTTTGATGATAGAGGCGACAAAGATCTTCCAGCCGTAGGAGAACAGC
>JAFQRK010000045.1 GCA_017410075.1 Oscillospiraceae bacterium
CGCCGTAGTGGTTGGAGGTGGGGAAGCCCTGATAGTGGAGTCGGCCTGCACCGCCGGTGGCAAGGATCACAGTCTTTGCACGGGCGACCAGCAGCTCACCGGTCTCCATATTCTTCAGCACAGCACCGCAGCAGCGGCCAGCTTCGTCCTTCAGCAGCTCGATGGCGGAGGTAAAGTCAACCACGGGAATCTGACGGTTCAGAACCTCGTCCCGGAGGGTGCGCATAATTTCCGCACCGGAGTAGTCCTTGGCTGCATGCATTCTCTTGCGGGAAGTGCCGCCGCCGTGGGTGGTGACCATAGTGCCGTCGGGGGTCTTGTCGAATTCCACACCCAGCTCGCTGAGCCAGGCGATGGCTTCGGGAGCTTCCGTGACCAGCTTATACAGCAGATCCTTCTGGGCGGCAAAGTGACCGCCGCCGAAAGCATCCAGGAAGTGCTGGGCAGGGCTGTCGCCGGGCTTGTCAGCGGCCTGGATGCCGCCCTCTGCCATCATGGTGTTGGCATCGCCCATACGCAGCTTGGTGACGATCATAACCTTAGCGCCGTTATTGTGGGCTTCAATGGCAGCGGAAGTGCCGGCGCCGCCGGCGCCGATGATCAGCACATCGGTCTCATAGTCGGGCTTGGACAGATCCACATCCACATTCAGCAGACGGGACTGACCCTGCAGCAGCGCAGCCAGCTCGGTGGGGACCTTCTGGCCGGCATTGGGGCCCATTACCAGATTCTCAAACTGATCCTCGCGGTAGTCGGGATGGTAGGTCTTCAGCAGAACGGACTTTTCCTCGGCGGTCATCCGGCGGGGATCCAGCTTCATATTGGCCTCGCGGGCAGCTTCCACCTTTTTGATGGATTCTTGCATAAAAGCATCAGTATACATTCTTGCCGCCTCCTTACTTTTCGATATCCCGATGGTTGTACAGCTCCTGCATTTCCTCAATGGGCTTGCCCATCAGGTCTTCCAGCAGCAGTTCGTACTTGCCTTCGTTGATCTCCTTGATGCGCTCATCTAAGTGATCGCAGTGGGGAGCGATGTACTTGCCGTTCAAGCGGCGGGCCAGCATAGCCACCTGAGGATGGGAGATGCCGGCAGGGCAGCGGCTGGAGCAGACGCCGCACATAACGCAGTCAAAGGATTCTTCTGCGCACTTTTCGTACTCGCCGCGCTGTGCATAGGCGATGTACTGCATAACATTCAAGCCCTGGGTGCAGGCCTGGGTGCAAGCGTTGCAGCCGACGCAGGCGTAGATCTCGGGGTACAGCTGCATCATGATCTGCTCGGTGGGCTTGACCTTATTGATGTCGTAAACTTCCTTCACCAGGGGGAAGAAGGGCAGGGTCGCTACGAACATATTGTCCTCTACCTTAGTAGAGCAGGCAAGGCAGGTCTTCAGCTCCCGATCACCGGCGATGCGGTAGATGGTGGCGCAAGCGCCGCAGAAGCCGTTGCGGCAGCCGCAGCCGCGCACCAGCTGATAGCCGGCGTATTCCATAGCCTCCATAATGGTCAGGCTGGCAGGAACGGAATACTTCTTGCCGTAAAGATAAACATTAACCATTTTTTCCATTTTTCGTTTCTCCTTAATACTCATCCGGGAGTTCGTCCATCTCATCCAGACGGAACACAGGGCCGTCCTTGCAGACATACTTGTCGCCGATGTTGCAGCGACCGCACTTGCCCAGTGCGCACTTCATCTTCAGCTCAAAGGTGGTGTAGACCTGATTTTTCTCAAAGCCCAGATCCATCAGGCCAGAGAGCGTGAACTTGATCATAATGGGAGGGCCGCACATCAGAACGGTCTTGGAGGTGTCAAAGTTCAGCTCCTTGACGAAGTTGGGAACAAAGCCTACATGGCCGTCCCACTCGGGCTGGGGATTGTCAATGGTCAGGTGAACATTGATGCCGTCCTCCTTGCACCACTCGTCGATGATCTCCGGGAAATCGACGAGATCCGCCATACTACGGGAACCGTAGACGATGTCGATCTTGCCGTAGCGGTCCCGATAATGGCGGCAGTAGTTGATGACGGAGTGCAGCGGCGCCAGGCCGATGCCGCCGGCGATGAACAGCAGATCCTTGCCGGCAAGCTCGGTGTCCACGGGGAAGCCGTTGCCGTAAGGGCCGCGAATGGTGATCTGCTGACCTACCTCCATCTGGTGCAGCCAGGTGGTGACGCAGCCGCACTTTTTAATGGAGAAGTCCAGATAATCTTTTTCCGTGGGAGAGGAGGTGATGGAGAACAGCGCCTCGCCCACACCGGGGATGGACAGCATTGCGCACTGTCCGGGAATGTGCTCAAAGGGCTTGACACCGTCAACACCGGTGACCCGGAAGGTCTTGACATCCGGCGTATCGGTGCGGATCATAGTCACCACGCCCAGCATAGGAATCAACGGATCATTTCTCATTTCAATTCCTCCTTCAGCGCCTTGGCGACCTTGACGATGTTCATATGGATGGGGCACTTCTGCAGGCAGCGGCCACAGCCGACACAGCCGAAAATGCCCTCATTGTTGTTGGGGAAGTACACCAGCTTGTGCATAAATCTCTGGCGGAAGCGCTCCTTCTGGGTGGGACGGTTGGTGCCGTGAGCCATCATGGTAAAGTCGGAGTACATACAGCTGTCCCAGCAGCGGAAGCGGCGCACCTCGCGGCCATTGTCGAAATCCTGCACATCGTAGCACTGGCAGGTGGGGCACACGAAGGTGCAGGTGCCGCAGCCCAGGCAGCTTTCGCTAAGCTGAGCCCACTTGGGGCTGTTGAACACATCCAGCAGCTTCTGATCCTTGAAATCACTTAAGTCGAGGCTGTTCAGGGGCAGCTTCTTGAGGATCTCACGGGTTGCCTCCTGCTGAGCGGTGACGGCACTGCCGTCGCAATCGGCAAGATCCAGCGCGGCGGTGAGCTGCTCGCCCTTTTTCGTGTTGGCGCGCCAGTAGAGGCTTTCGCCGTCCATCCAGCAGGTGATGTCACCGGCGGGATTTGCCGCATCAATACCGAAAACGCCGCAGAAGCAGGTTTCCGCCGGGCGGGAGCAGGCCAAAGTGATCACCACGCCGTTTTCCCGGCGGGTCTGGTAGAAGGTATCCACGGGATCGGAAAGGAACACCCGATCCAGAATGTCGAAGCTTGCGCAGTCGCAGGCGCGGACGCCGAAGACCACGAAGGGCTCCGCCGCATCCCGATTCTCGACGATGTCAATCTTAGTGCCCTCCACCTTGAAATTGACAAGATTTTCAACCTGGGGGAAGAAAAGATCCTTGGCGCTGCGGACGGTGTTCAGCTTATCTGTCAGGGTGACGCCCTCCTGCCAAACCGTAAACTTGGCAGAGCCTGCGCCGTCATCAGCAGGGATGTAGAGCGTCTTCCGGGCAGCGATGGCTGCAAACAGGGTGTTTAACTGGGAAATCGCAATCTTTTTCATCTTACAGACCTCCCCGTTCGTGCACGATGGACGGCTCGCAGTCGTCTACGGTGTAATTGGTCAGCGGCGGCTTGGTATCCATATCTGCACCGGCCTGGTATTCGCCATACAGCTCGTTGATGTCCTTGATCATCTTCCGGTTCAGCAGGTGCAGGGGGATGTTCTGGGGACAGACGCGGCTGCATTCGCCGCAGTCGGTGCAGCGGCCGGTGACATGGAATGCCCGGATGATGTGGAACATATTCTCCTCGAAGGAGTCGGCAGCAGCCTTGTTGCGCACACCGGAATTGGCGTTGTCAAACACGCACTTTTCGCAGCTGCAGGCAGGGCAGACATTGCGGCAGGCGTTGCAGCGGATGCACCGGGACAGCTCACCGCGCCAGAACTCGTAACGCTCTTCGGGGGTCATAGCCTCTAATCTTGCAACTTCGCCGAAACGGTCATTTTCCGTTTCTTCGCCCTGCTCGCCGATCAGCTCATCGAAAATAACGATCTTCTTGCTCTTGCAGGATGCGCAGCGGTCAGCCAGCGCATCAGCCTTCGCTACGGTCTTTTCGCCGTACAGAGTTTCGACAATCAGGTTTTCGCCATCTTCCTTGACGCTCAGCACGCCGTCGCCCAGCTTGGCTGCGTCGCACATACCGTCGCACTGGACGCCAACGACGAAAACATTGTCGCGCCAGATGCGATGCTCCTTCAGCAGCTGCTGGAAGGAGTAGCTGTCGCAGGGCTTGATGAAGGCGGCGATCTTGCCGCCCTTGCGGCTTTCTGCGATCAGGTACTTGCTCAGGTTTGCACCGGAAAATACATTAAATACGAAGTCCTTTTCGATCTGCTCCCTGGTGGTAAACACGGCAGGGGTCAGGTCATAGAAGAACTCACCGGTCTTCCAGCCCAGGATCCGGTCAACAGTGCCGTTTTCCAGCAGCTGGATCGCTTTTTGTTTTAATCTTTCCTGCATCTCAGATCCTCCAATCTCCGGTTCGGGCCAAGCTTATGGATCGTCGCGGAAAAGTCGTTCATAGTGGCGGCAAACTTTGCGCCCTCGGCAGCGGATACCCATTCCACACGGGTGCGCTCCCGCTCGATGCCCAAAAAGTCCAGCATAGAGAACAGCAGGGTCATACGGCGGCGGGCGTAGTAGTTGCCGGTGGTGTAGTGGCAGTCGCCGGGGTGGCAGCCGCACAGGATCACGCCGTCAGCGCCCCGCTGAAATGCACGCAGGATGAACATGGGGTTCAAGCGGCAGGAGCAGGGGATGCGGATGATCTTCACATTGGCAGGGTACTGCAGACGGTTGGTACCGGAAAGGTCCGCGCCTGCGTAGGAGCACCAGTTGCAGCAGAATGCAACGATGGTGGGCTTGAATTCTTCATTTACCGGCATATTGCATCCACCTCCGCCATAATTTGCTTGTTAGAGAAGCCCTTCAGGTCCATAGCACCGGAGGGACAGGCTACGGTACAAGCGCCGCAACCCTGGCAGACCGCGGGATTGACCTGGGCTACACGGCGGATCAGCGTCGTGCGGTTAGGACCGCGGTATTCCTTATCAACATAGGTAATTGCGCCGTAGGGACATACCTTTTCACAGCTGGAGCAGCCGTTGCACATCATTTCGTCGGGCGTTGCGGTGCAGGGATTGCAGATCAGGTGATCCTTGTTCAGCAATCCAATGACCTTTGCCGCGGCGGCAGAAGCCTGAGCAACGGTTTCGGGAATGTCCTTGGGGCCCTGGCAGGCACCGGACAGGAAAATACCGGCGGTGGGGCTTTCCACGGGACGCAGCTTGGGGTGTGCCTCGGTGAAGAAGTCGTTGGTGTCCATAGAAGCGGTGAGCATGGTAGCCAGAGGTCTTGCGCTCTTGTCCGGCTCGATGGCGGCAGCCAGAACAACCATATCTGCGTCGATATGCAGCTGCTGATTGCCGATCAGATCGGAGGCCTGCACCTTCAGCTTGCCGTTTTCGGGCACCACCTTGCCCACCATACCCTTGACATAGTGGACGCCGTACTCTTCCACGGCTCTTCGGTAGAATTCGTCAAAATTCTTACCGGGGGTACGCACATCAATATAGAATACATACACATCGGTGTCGGGGTATTTTTCCCGGCACAGCATTGCGTGCTTGGCGGTGTACATACAGCAGATCTTGGAGCAGTAGGGCTTACCCTTGCTGTCATCGCAGCGGGAGCCGACACACTGCACGAAGACGATGGTGTGGGGATGCTGACCGTCGGAAGGACGCAGCAGCGTGCCGCCGGTGGGGCCGGCAGCATTCATCAGCCGCTCAAACTCCAGAGAGGTGACCACATCGGGGCTCTGGGAGTAGGCAAACTCATCGTAATTGTCCAGCTTGATGGGATTGAAGCCGGTGGCGACCACGATTGCGCCGTATTCCTGCTCAATGAAGGCATCCTTCTGCTGATAGTCGATTGCGCCGGCGGTGCAGACCTTGGAGCAGACGCCGCACTTGCCGGATTTCAGCATGGTGCAGTAGTCAGCATCAATGGTGGCGACCTTGGGCACAGCCTGAGCGAAGGGGATGTAAATGGCACGGCGGTTGTCCAGACCCAGATTGAACAGATTGGGAACCTTCTTCTGGGGGCACTTTTCGGTACACAGACCGCAGCCGGTGCACTTGGTCTCGTCCACAAAACGGGCCTTCTTCTTGATGGTGACCTTGAAGTTACCAACGAAGCCCTTAACGGAGGAAACCTCGGAGTAGGAATAGATGTGGATCTTCTCGTTCTGGGCGGCATCCACCATCTTAGGGGTCAGGATACAGGCGGCGCAGTCCAATGTGGGGAAGGTCTTGTCGATCTGGGTCATCTTGCCGCCAATGGTGGGCTCCTTTTCCACAATGTCCACATCAAAGCCGGCGTCGGCGATGTCCAGCGCGGTCTGAATACCGGCGATACCGCCGCCGATGACCAGCGCACGCTTTTTAACGGGAGATGTGCCGGAGGTCAGGGGAGCATTCAGGTGTACCTTGGCGATGGCGGCACGGCCCAGGATGACAGCTTTCTCCGTGGCAGTTTCCTTGTCCTTGTGGATCCAGGAGCACTGCTCACGGATGTTGGCGATCTCCACCATATAGGGGTTCAGGCCAGCCTTCTCGCAGGTCTTGCGGAAGGTGTTCTCGTGCATTCTGGGGGAGCAGGAGCAGATCACAACACCGGTAAGATTGTACTTAGCGATGCTTTCCTGGATCATTTCCTGACCGGCCTGAGAGCACATATACTGATAATTGGTGGAAAAGACCACGCCGGGCTCCTTGCCCAGAACTTCGGCAACCTTTTCCACATCTACGGTGGCGGCGATGTTACTACCGCACCAGCAGACGAATACGCCTACACGTTGCATGATCTTTCACCTCACTTTCTGTATTTGCGGAAGGCGGCGGTGATGGCCTGCTGCGGCAGTTCATCATCCAATAGCGCCGGAATTTCATCGGGAGTCAGGTGGGCGCCACCCTGCTGACGGACAACCGCCAAACGGACAGCCTCAATCACCTTGGCAGGCTCCACATTTCTGGGGCAGCGCTCCACGCAGGCAAAGCAGCTCAGGCAGAAGTCGATGCCCTCGGATTGCATCAGTTCGTCGATGCGGCCGTTTTCCACCATATCCACAAACTGATGGGGGTGGAACTGCATCCGGTCAAAGGCCGGACAGGAAGCGGTGCATTTGCCGCACTTCATACACTTGCGGGGGTTGACGCCGGAAATGCGCTTAATGGTGTCGATCATTTTGCCGCCTCCTTTACGCCAAGAGCTTCCGCAAGAAGCTCGGTAAAGTATGCCACGGGAAGACCGTCGGTGGCATTTTCCTTCAGATTGTACAGACACAGCGGGCAAGCGGTGATCAATTCTTCTGCACCGCAGTTGCGGGCGTTGTCCATAATGGCGTCCACCTGCTTGGTGGCAAAGCCCTTGTCCTTAATGGTGCAGTAGCCGCCGCAGCACTCGTTGCGCCGTGCGTAGATCACCGGCTCAGCGCCGATGGCACGAATGAAATCCTCCAAAATGGTGGGATTTTCGGGATCGTCAAAGCCCATTTCGCTGGCAGGGCGCAGCAGCATACAGCCGTAGTAAGCGCCGATTTTGCGGCCGGTCAGGGGATTGACCACCTTTTCCTTCAGCTTATCGAAGCCGATCTGATCCCGCAGAACCTCCAGGTAATGCACTACATCGGTCTCGCCTGCGTAGGGCGTTTCCAGCTTTAAGTAACGGGTGACTTTATCGCGGATAGTTTCATCAGTGCGCAGGTCGTTATTGACCCGCTTGATCACGTGGTGGCAGGCGGAGCACAGAGTGACCAGCGCCTGACCTTTTTCGCCCGCGGCAATCAGCGCCCGGACGGAGGAAAGCTTGGTGGCGATTTCATCTTTTGCCATGGGATACACTGCACCGCAGCACTGCCAGTCCGGCAGCTCTTCCAGGGTGAAGCCCAGAGCCTCAGCGGAAGCTCTGCCCCAGATATCCAAGTCTTTTCCTTTTGTTTTCAGGGTACAACCCGGAAAATAAGAATAAGTCATAGCAATTCCTCTTTTATCAAATCATCTGCTCGGGGTGGAAAACCTCATCAAATCTTTCGGCGGTCAGGAAGCCCAGCTTCACGCAGGCTTCTCTCAGGGAGATGTTCTCCTTGTAAGCCAGCTTTGCAGTCTTGGCGGCATTTTCATAGCCGATGTAGGGATTCAGGGCGGTAACCAGCATCAGGGAGTTGTGCAGGTTGTGGGCCATCTTTTCCTTATTCGCCTTGATGCCGATCACACAGTTGTTGTGGAAGGATACCATCGCCTCTGCCAGAAGCCGTGCGGACTGCAGGAAGTTGTAGATCAGAACGGGCATAAACACATTCAGCTCGAAGTTGCCCTGGCTGGCGGCAATGCCAACAGCGGCATCGTTGCCCATAACCTGAACGGCAACCATAGTCACAGCCTCACACTGGGTGGGGTTGACCTTACCGGGCATAATGGAAGAGCCGGGCTCGTTCTCGGGAATGGTGATCTCACCCAGACCGTCGCGAGGACCGGAAGCCAGCCAGCGGACATCATTGGCGATCTTCATCAGGTCACCTGCCAGCGCTTTCAGTGCGCCGTGGGCGAAAACCAGCTCGTCCTTGGAGGTAAGCGCGTGGAATTTGTTGTCAGCGGTGCGGAAAGTCTTGCCGGTCAGCTTGGAAACCTCTTCTGCAACCTTGGTGTCGAAGCCCTTGGGAGCGTTCAGGCCGGTACCGACGGCAGTGCCGCCCAGGGCCAGCTCCTTCAGGGGCTCCAGGGCAATAGTGATCAGCTGACGGTCACGCTCCAGGGAGCTGCGCCAGCCGGAGATCTCCTGAGAGAAGGAGATGGGGGTAGCATCCTGCAGATGGGTTCTGCCGGACTTAACGATGCCCTCGTTCTCTGCTTCCAGCTTCTTGAAGGTGGCGATCAGCAGGTCAATGGCGGGCAGAACCTTGTCTTCCAGCGCCAGGACACCGGCGATATGCATCGCGGTGGGGAAAGTGTCGTTGGAGGACTGGCTCATATTCACATCGTCATTGGGGTGCAGCAGCTTGCTGCCTGCAATAGCGTTGCCCCGGTTGGCGATGACTTCGTTGGCGTTCATATTGGACTGGGTGCCGGAGCCGGTCTGCCAGACCACCAGTGGGAAATGGTCGTTCAGAGTGCCGGCGATGACCTCGTCGCAAGCCTGGCTGATGGCGCTGAGCTTCTCAGCGGTCATCTTCTCAGGGCGCAGGCTGTGGTTTGCAGCAGCGGCGGCACGCTTGAGAATACCAAAGGCGTGGGTAATCTCCCGGGGCATTGTTTCAATGCCAACGCCGATGGGGAAATTCTGGCAGGAGCGCTGGGTCTGCGCGCCCCAGTAACGGTCGGCGGGAACTTGGATCTCGCCCATAGAATCGTGTTCAATGCGATATTCCATAAAGGGATCCTCCTTAGATTTCGATAGCAGCGATGGTCTCTCTCAGCTTGTTGGCGCTGCGCTGCAGCTTTGCCAGCTCCTCGTCGGTCAGATCGTTCTGGATTTTGCCGCGGATGCCGGTGTCGTCAACGATACACAGCGTGCTCAGGCACACATCGGAAATGCCGTACTCGCCCTTCATCATAGAGGAAACGGTCAGGGCAGTGCCGGAACCGTTGAAGATGCAGCGAACGATATGGCACACGGACATTGCGACAGCGTAGTTGGTAACGCCCTTGGCCTTGATAACCACAGCGCCGCTGGTGCGGACGTGCTCTTCAATGCCCTCGTAGTCACCGTTGAAGGTGATGTACTGATTCTTGGGAGCGTTCTTCTTGTAGTTGGCAATGCGGTTATTGGAAATGGTAGCTAAGGACCAGGGCACGAAGGAGCTGTCACCGTGCTCACCGTAAACGTGGGCGTGGACATTCTTGGGGCTGATGTTGAATTCCTTAGCCAGCTCAGCCTGCAGGCGGGCGGTATCCAGAATGGTACCGGAGCCGATGATGCGCTTTCTGGGAATGCCGGAAATCTTGTGGAACACATAGGTCAGCACATCCACGGGGTTGGACACGATGATATAAATAGCATCGGGTGCGTACTTAACAATATTGGGCGTAATATCCTTCAGAATGTTGACATTGGTCTGAGCCAGCTCCAGACGGGTCTGGCCGGGCTTTCTGGGCAGACCGGAAGTGATGACAACAATGTCAGAACCCTTGGCATCCTCGTAGTCACCGCCGTAGACATTGGCGGGAGAAGCAAAACTCAGGCCCTGATAGATATCCATTGCCTCGCCGAAGGCCTTTTCCTTGTTAATGTCGATCAGAACGATTTCCGTAGCGACATTGGTAACAGCCAGGTCGTTGGCGATGGTTGCGCCGACGGAGCCGGCACCGATGATCGTGATTTTCTTGCCCATAATAATACTCTCCTTGTAAAAAATTGGGGGGCGAATTACTTACAAACTGCCGCATTTCCCGACGGCTTTGGGTGGGTTTCCTGCGGTTTGGAAAGCTTCCCACAGCTACCCATTGTTAACCATTGTAATTGTACAAAAATTTGTAGAAAAAGTCAATAAAAACCGGGGGGCATCTATGCCTAAAAAACCCAGGAAAAGCTTCAAAAATTTGGTAAAAAACAATACGGTTTGGAAATAAATGTTGCATAAAAAAGCTATGCAGGCTATAATGACTGTATCCAGATGAAAAAACGGAGGGAAAACCCAAAATGGAGAAGAAGTTTCGCAAGCTGGGCACAATGCTGGATTGCTCCCGCAACGCCGTGTCCACCGTTGACGGCGTCAAGAAATGGATCGACCTGACGGCGGATATGGGCTACAACTGCCTGATGCTGTACACAGAAGATACATATGAAGTGGATGATAACCCCTATTTCGGCTATATGCGCGGCCGTTACTCTCAGGAAGAGCTGAAGGAAATGGACGCGTATGCCCTGAGTAAGGGTATGGAGCTGATCCCCTGTATCCAGGTGCTTGCCCACCTGGGCGCCATCCAGAGATGGCCCGATTACTGGCCCCATTTCGATACCGATGATATTCTGCTGATTGGCGATGAGCGTGTTTACGAACTGATCGAGTCTATGTTCGCAACCGTTGCCAAATGCTTCACCACAAAGACTGTCCATATCGGTATGGACGAAGCCCATATGGTGGGCCGCGGCCGCTACTATGATCAGCACGGCCACCAGGATCACTCCCAGGTGATGATTGACCATTTGAACCGGGTCTGCCAGATCGGTGCCAAGTATGGCTTCAATTTCCTGATGTGGTCGGATATGTTCATAAAGCTGGTCACCGGTGGCGAGTATTATACCGATGCCGACATCAGCGACGATATCCGCAAGCAGATCCCGGAGAATGTCCAGCTGGTCTACTGGGATTACTACTCCACCAAGAAAGAGCATTACGACGATATGCTCCACACCCACCAGAAGATCAAGGACGGCACTTGGTTTGCCGGCGGCATCTGGACCTGGGCCGGCTTTGCGCCCCATAACGGCTATTCCATGAAGGCTATCAAGGCATCCATCGACAGCTGCGTGGCCAATGGCGTGCAGGATGTGATCTATACTATGTGGGGCGACTGGGGCGGAGAATGCTCCAAATTCTCTCTGCTGCCTGCTACCTTCTATGCCGCTGAGTATGCCAATGGCAACGAGGACTTAGAGGATATCAAGGCCAAGTTTGAAAAGAAATTCGGCGTAAGCTGGGATGATTTTATGCTCTTGGAGCTGCCCGGCACACCCAACGCCGCCGCCGGCTATATCTGCAACGCAGAAAAGTATCTGCTGTATAATGATTGCCTGCTGGGCATTATGGACAAGCAGGTATTCGAGGGTGAGGGCAAGCTGTTTGGCGAGTGCGCCAAGACCCTGGAAAAGATGGCAGAGCATCCCGAATGGGGTTACCTTTTCGCCACCCAGAAAGCATTGTGCGAAGCCCTGGAACTGAAGGCAGAGCTCAGCGTGCGCACCCATAAGATTTACCTCAGCGGCGATAAGAAAGCCCTGCCCGCTCTGATTGCGGATTATGATGAAACCGTCAAGCGGGTCAAGAAATTCTTAAAGACCTACCGCAAGCAGTGGTTTATCGACAATAAGCCCCACGGCTTCGACATTCAGGACATCCGCATCGGCGGCGTCATCGCCCGTTTGGAAGCAGCCCGGGATCGTCTGCAGGATCTATACGACGGCGAGATCGACCGGATCGCTGAGCTGGAAGAAGAGCAGCTGGACTTCCTGGGTCGTGAGGGCGCAAAGCGCCAGCCCGACACCTGGTGGGCAATGTGGCATTGGATGACCACGCCCAACCTGATGGCAGCGATGGAGTAATTATGGTACGCTTACCTGAATTTTCCCACCCGCCGGTGGATATCCACTGCCATTTCAATCACGGCAGTGTGCTGGATGTGGCGGATTCTCCCATCAGCCGCAACGACATTGAATTTTTACGGGAGGCCTATCACCATATCGGCATCGCCTGGGGCGGTATCAGCACCTATGCATCGGTGTTTCACCCCGATGGTGCGGGTGTAGTGGAAAGCAACCGCTGGCTGTATGATTTTGCGGCGCAGACAGATTGGGTGCGTCAATGGGTGGTGCTCGATCCCCGTGTGGAGGAAAGCTTCCTGCAGGCGGAGCAGATGCTGAAATCGCCCAAGACGCTGGGCATCAAGATCCACCCGGTGTTCCACCAGTACGATCTGGCAGAATTTGGCGACAAAATTTTTGGATTTGCCAATGCGCATCAGGCGGTTGTGCTGATGCACCCGGTGATGACCCCTGAGGGGTTTTCCCAGATGGCGCACTTTGCGGATAAATATCCGGATATGAAGCTGATCGTGGCTCATCTTTGCTCGGTAGAGCATATTGAACTGCTGGAAAAGCACGAAAACATCTACACCGACACCTCCGGTGGCGCCAGCAACTTAAACAATATACTGGAATACGCTTACGAGAGGGTCGGATCGATGAAAATCCTCTTCGGTACGGACGGCTATTCGGCGCAGTTCCAGTTTGGCCGTGTAGCGCTGTCCCGCCTTGCGCAGGAGGATAAGGAAAACATCCTGTACCGCAACGCCCAGCGGCTGTTCCCCAAGGCATTTTAAAAAACTGCAGGCAGGTGAGATTCACCTGCCTGCGAGTTTTGATTGTATTCTCTCCTCCAGCTTCGCTGTCGCTCAGCAACCCCCTCGTCTGTGGGGGCCGAGGCTGCGACAAATTCTTTCCAAATATTTCCCAGAAAAGGGTTGACTTTAGCGCGCTAAAGTGCTAAACTAAGGGTCAAATACCGAAGGAGGACTTGCTATGACCTTGCGATCAGAAGCGATGGATACCTTATTCAAAACCATATTAAATCTTGAAAGTATCGACGAATGCTATGCCTATTTTGAAGACTTGTGCACCGTCAAGGAGCTGCAGGATATGGCCCAGCGGCTGGAAGCGGCTATGGCACTTTCAGAGGGTGCCAGCTATCAGGAGATCACCCAGCGCATCAGCATCAGCACCGCCACCATCGGCCGTGTCAGCAAGTGCCTGAATTACGGCAGAGGCGGCTACCGTACCGCCATCGACAAGCTGAAGGAGGAAGAAAAATGAATGTACCTCTTGATGTGACGGAGAAAATTGCATTCCGCTTGCGCAGCATTTACAATCAGCGCGGCTACACCCAGTACAAGATGAGCAAATTCGAGGAATACGACCTCTATGCCCGGAATAAGGACTTTCTGCTGTCGGAAAATGTCATCACGTTTACGGACTTAAGCGGCAAGCTGATGGCCTTAAAGCCCGATGTGACCTTGTCCATCGTCAAGAACAGCCGGGATGATTCGGAAGGTCTGCAAAAGCTGTACTACCACGAAAATGTGTACCGGGTGTCCAAGAATTCCCACGGCTTCCGGGAGATCCAGCAGGTGGGTCTGGAAGCCATCGGCAACATCGATGATTTTTGCATTCTCGAAGTGCTGCAGCTGGCCCGGGAGAGCCTGGAGCAGATTTCCGAAGATTGCATTTTGGAGATTTCCCACTTGGGCCTGATGTCTGCACTGACCGAGGATTTGAGCGCCGATCAAAAGGCGGAAATTTTCCGCTGCGTGGGCAGCAAAAGCGGCCACGAGCTGATGGCCGTTTGCAAGGATGCCTGTGTTAGCGAAGAAAAAGCAGAAATTCTGAAAACCCTGGCATCCCTCGGCGGCTCGCCGGAAGTGGTTCTGCCCAAGGTCAAGGCGTTGCTGACCGGCCTTGTGGACACCAAGCCTCTGGCGCTTTTGGAGCAAATCAGCGCCATCCTGGGCGGCAAGCTCCGCATCGATTTCTCCGTTGTGGACGACATCCATTATTATAATGGCATTGTCTTTAAGGGCTTTGTCCGGGGCGTGCCGGATGCAGTTCTGTCCGGCGGCCAGTATGACAAGCTGATGCGCAAGATGAAGCGCAAAAGCTCCGCCATCGGCTTCGCCGTGTATATGGACCTGCTGGAACGGCTGGAAAACGATACCGAGGCCTACGATGTGGACACCGTTTTGCTCTATGATAACGAGCCTATCGCAGAAATTGCCGCCGCCGCAAAGGCACTAATGGACGGCGGTGTCAGCGTAGCAGTATACCGCCAGATTCCGGAAAATCTTCGCTACCGCGTGGTAAAAACAGTGAGGTGAGACCCTTGAAATCAATACTGAATGTGGCACTGCCCAAGGGTCGCCTGGGCGAAAAAGTGTACGCAATGATGGAAAAAGCGGGCTTTTCCTGCCCCGCAATCTATGAAAATAACCGCAAACTGATCTTTGAAAATCCTGAAAAGGGTGTTCGCTACTTTTGGGTCAAGCCCTCGGATGTTGCCATTTATGTGGAGCGGGGAACTGCGGATATCGGCATCGTGGGCAAGGATATTTTGCTGGAGTATGCACCGGATGTGTATGAGCTTCTGGACCTGAATATCGGCAAATGCCGGATGGCAGTGGCAGGGCCTAAGGGCTTCCGGGATAATCCCCGGCGAACCCTGCGGGTTGCGACAAAATTCAGCAATATCGCTGCCCGGCATTATCTGAGCAAGGGCCGGGATATCGACATTATCCACCTAAACGGCTCTATCGAGGTAGCGCCCATTTTGGGGCTCAGCGATGTGATCGTGGATATTGTGGAGACCGGTACGACCCTGAAAGAAAACGATCTGGAAGTATTGGAGACCATCGTCCCCATCAGCGCCCGGCTGATTGCCAACAAGGCCAGCTATAAATTCCAGTGCGACACCATTGATATTGTCAAAAACAGCATCCAATCCCAGGTGGAGGAAACCAATGATTAAGATCCTGAAATATGGGCAGGCGGCAGAGGAAGCCATCTTCGCCCAGCCGGAAACGGCGATGAATATTGAAAATATCGTGGCGGATATTATTTACGATGTCCGCAAGCGGGGCGACGAAGCACTATTTGACTACTGCAAGCGCTTCGACAAGGCAGAGCTGACCACTTTGGCGGTTTCCCAGGAGGAAATCGACGCAGCGGTTGCCGCCGTTGCGCCCAAATTCCTGACGATTTTGGAGAAAGCCGCGGAAAACATCCGCACCTTCCATTCCCAGCAGAAGCGTCAGGGCTTCAAAATTGAAAAAGATGGCAAGATCGTGGGCCAGAAGATCATCCCCGTTGACCGGGCAGGCCTCTATGTTCCCGGCGGTACGGCGGCCTATCCCTCTACCGTGCTGATGGATGCCATTCCTGCCAAGATCGCGGGTGTCGGTGAGGTCGTGATGGTGACCCCGCCCAGAGCCGATGGCACAGTCAATCCCGTTATTCTGGCGGCGGCCAAAGTTGCCGGCGTGGATAAGATCTTCAAGGTCGGTGGCGCCCAGGCCATTGCCGCCCTGACCTATGGAACAGCTTCCATCCCCAAGGTGGACAAGATCGTAGGCCCCGGAAATGCTTTCGTGGCGGAAGCCAAGAAGCAGGTGTTCGGTAAGGTGTCCATTGATATGATCGCCGGCCCCAGCGAAATTATGATCGTCTGCGACGGCAAGACCAATCCCCGCTATGCGGCGGCAGACCTGCTTTCCCAGGCGGAGCACGATAAGATGGCCAGCGCTGTACTGGTGACCGATTCGGAAGAATTGGCCTATGCGGTGCAGGCTGAGCTGGAGAGGCAGATTCCCGCGCTTCTGCGCAGTGAAATTGCAAGAGCGTCCATCGACAATAACGGCAAAATCATTGTAGTCGATGACTTGGAAACCGCCATCGAGGTGGCCAATGCCATCGCGCCGGAGCATTTGGAGCTCTGCCTGGATGATCCGATGCCCTACTTAGACAAGATTCGCCACGCAGGTTCTGTGTTTCTGGGGAGAAATTGCCCTGAGGCCTTGGGCGATTATTTCGCAGGCCCCAATCACACCCTGCCCACCTCCGGCACAGCCAAATTCTCCAGTCCGCTTTCCGTGGACGATTTTATCAAGAAAACCCAGTTTATCTACTATACCCGGGATGCTCTGGCAGAGGTTGCAGAGAATGTTGCCTATTTTGCCGAAGCAGAGGGCCTGACCGCCCACGCAAAAAGCGCGGTGATCCGCATTCAGGAGGCATAATATGAGCCGTTTTTTTAGCAAAAAGTATAAAGACCTTGTCCCCTATGTCCCCGGCGAACAGCCCCAGGACAGATCTTACATAAAACTCAACACCAACGAATCCCCCTTCCAGGCTTCTCCTAAGGCGCAAGCCGCGGTGCAGGAAGCAGCCAAGCGGTTGCAGCTGTATTCTGACCCCGAGTGCAAGCTGCTGCGCGCCAAAGCTGCGGAACTTTACGGCATTTCGCCTGACGAGGTGATCTTCACCAACGGCTCCGATGAACTGCTGAATTTCGCGATTATGGCATTCTGCGATGCCGATACGCCTGCCGCATTCCCGGACATCACCTACGGCTTCTATAAGGTCTTTGCCCAGCTCAACGCTGTGCCCTATGTGCAGATTCCTCTGCTGGAGGATTTCACCGTCAATGTCAGCGATTATATCGGCTGCAATAAGACCATTCTCATTGCCAATCCCAATGCCCCCACCGGCCTTGCGCTTTCCCTTCAGGATGTGGAAAAGATCGTAGCCGGCAACCCCAACAATGTGGTGCTGATCGATGAAGCCTATGTGGATTTCGGGGGCGAGACCGCTGTGCCATTGATCCGCAAGTATGACAATTTGCTGATCGCCCAGACCTTCTCCAAGTCCCGATCTATGGCTGGCGCCCGGCTGGGTATGGCCATCGGCAGCCCGGCGCTGATCCAGGATCTTCGGAACATCCAGTTCTCCACCAATCCCTTCAATGTCAATGCAATGACAATGGCGGCCGGCGTGGGCGCGCTGGAGGATGAAGTATATTTCAAGGAAAATTGCGGCAAGATCATTGCCAACCGGGAATGGACCACCGCAGAGCTTGCCAAGCTGGGCTTTACCACCCTCCCATCCCAGACCAATTTCATCCTGACCAAGACCCCCGCCATCGGCGGCAAGGCGCTGTATCTCGCGCTGAAAGCCAAGGGCATCCTGATCCGTCACTTTGACACCGATCGGCTGCGTGACTATATCCGGGTCACCATCGGTACAGCTGAGGAAATGGCAGCGTTCGTGGCAGCCGTCAAGCAGATTTTGGAGGAAAATGTATGAGAACAGCGCAAATCAACCGAAAAACCAACGAAACCGACATTCAAATATCCCTGAATCTGGACGGCACCGGTGTCAGCCAAATCGATACCGGCTGCGGTTTTTTGGATCATATGCTGACCCTTTTGGCATCCCACGGTCGGTTTGACCTGACGGTAAACTGCAAGGGCGATACCTATGTGGACGACCACCACACCGTTGAGGATGTGGGCATCGCGCTGGGCCAGGCATTTACCCAGGCGCTGGGTGACAAAAAGGGCATCTGCCGCTACGGCAATATGATCCTGCCTATGGACGAGGCGCTGATCCTTTCGGCAGTCGATTTTTCCGGCAGAGATTATTTAGGCTATGCCCTGGGTATCCCCACTGCCAAGGTGGGCAATTTCGATACCGAGCTGGTGGAGGAATTTTTCTTGGGCTTTGTCCGCAATGCAAATTGCACCCTGCACATCCGTAAAGCCACCGGCAGCAATTCTCACCACATTATCGAGGGCGCTTTTAAGTCCGTAGCCAGAAGCCTGCGGCAGGCCGTGGCCATTGACCCCGCCTGCGCCGGTGAAATTCCGTCTACCAAGGGAGTGCTGTGATGTTAGCAATCGTTGATTACGGCGTAGGAAACCTCTTTTCCTTGGCGTGCTCGCTGTCTGCCATTGGCGTACAGAGCGTGGTCACCGCTGACCCGGAGGTTTTGGCAAATGCCGACCAGATCATCCTGCCCGGTGTAGGCGCATTCGGAGATGCTGCCGCAAAGCTGCGCGCTACCGGGCTTGATAAGCATATCGTCGCCCTGACCAAAACAGGCAAGCCCCTGATGGGCATTTGCCTGGGTATGCAGCTGCTGTTTGAAAAGGGCTACGAGTTCGGCGAGTATGACGGCCTGGGGCTGATCAAGGGCAATGTAAAGCCCATCGCAGAGGTGATCCCTGCCGATTATAAGATCCCCCATATCGGATGGAATTCCTTACACTTTACCCGGGAAAACCCTTTGTTTTCCCATATTAAAGAGGGAGATTTCGTCTATTTTGTCCACTCCTTTTATGCCGCTGACTGCGATTCCTCTGTGATTGCAACTTCGGAATACGGCGCAGCTTTGACCGCCGCGGTTGCCTGCGGCAATGTATTCGGCTGCCAGTTCCACCCGGAAAAGAGCGGCGAAGTGGGCCTGAAAATTTTGAAAGCGTTTTCGGAAAGGAGGGCATCCCAATGCTGATTTATCCTGCCATTGACCTGTATGAGGGCAAGGCTGTGCGGCTCTTTAAAGGCGATTACGCCCAGATGCAAATTTTCAGCGACGACCCCATTTCCGTAGCAAAGGACTTTGCCGCCCAGGGCGCAAAGTGTATCCATCTGGTGGACTTGGAGGGCGCAAAAAGCGGTACGACTCCCAATTTCGACACTGTCTGCGCAATCAAAAAAGCCACCAATCTCTTCTGCGAGATCGGCGGCGGCATCCGGGATATGGCAACGGTGGAAAAGTATCTGTCCGCCGGTATTGACCGGGTGATCTTAGGCACAGCCGCCGTCACCACCCCGGGCTTCGTTGAAGAAGCCACCGCAAAATACGGCGAAAAGATTGCCGTTGGCATTGACATCCGGGATGGCTTGGTGGCCATCAAGGGCTGGACGGAGCTGTCCAATGAAAACGCCTTCAATTTCTGTGAGAAAATGGCAAACTTAGGCGTGCAGACAATGGTCTGCACCGATATTTCCAAGGATGGCGCGATGCAGGGCGCAAACCACGCGCTGTATCAGGAACTGTCCGAGAAGTGCAAGATGCAGATCATCGCTTCCGGCGGCGTGTCCTCTATGGAGGATGTGAAGCGCCTGGCGGCAATGAACATTCACGGCGCTATTATTGGCAAAGCCTATTACACCGGCGCCATCTGCCTGAAAGATGCGATTGAGGTGGCGCGATGATTACAAAACGAATTATTCCCTGCCTGGATGTTAAGGACGGAAGAGTCGTCAAGGGAACAAATTTTGACGGTCTGCAGGATGTGTCCTCCCCGGTGGCGCTGGCGGAATTTTATACCAAAAACGGCGCTGACGAGCTAGTATTTTACGACATCACCGCCTCCTCCGACGGCAGAAAACTGTTCACGGATATTCTCTGCGAAACCGCCCGGCGGGTGTTCATCCCCCTGACGGTTGGCGGCGGCATTAACAGTCTGGCAGATTTCGACAGAGTTCTAAAATGCGGCGCGGACAAGGTCAGCGTCAATTCCGGCGCCATCGCCAACCCCGATCTGGTGGCAGAAGCCGCCAAGCGCTACGGCAGCCAATGCGTGGTGCTGTCAGCAGATGTGAAGCGGGTGGACGGCGAATTTCGGATCTTCGCCAAAGGCGGCCGGGTAGATACCGGTATGGAAGCCATCAGCTGGATCAAGCGGTGTGTGGATAACGGCGCCGGCGAGATCGTGGTCAATTCCATCAATACCGACGGCGTGAAGCAGGGCTTCGACCTGCCGATGCTCAAGGCGGTGTGCCATGCGGTCAGCGTGCCGGTGATCGCCTCCGGCGGCGCAGGCTGTGCGGAAGATTTCGTAACGCTGTTTCAGGAAATCCCCACTATAGATGCCGGCCTTGCCGCGTCCATCTTCCATTTTGGTCAGGTGCAGATCCCCAATCTGAAAGAAATTCTGACCCAGAAGAACATACCCGTAAGGAGATAAATTATGCTGAATATCGACGAACTTAAATTTGACGAAAAGGGTCTGATCCCTGCCATCGTGGTAGATGCGGTGACCAAGCAGGTGCTGACCCTGGCCTATATGAATCAGGAAAGCCTGAAAATTTCCATGGAAAAGGAGCTGACCTGCTTCTTTAGCCGCTCCCGTCAGGAGCTGTGGCTCAAGGGTGAAACCAGCGGCAATTATCAGCACATCGTGTCCATCACAGCGGACTGCGATGGCGATGCGCTAGTGGTAATGGTAGAGCCGGAGGGCCCTGCCTGCCATTTGGGTACGACTTCCTGTTTCCACAATCCCGTGTTCCAAAGTGAAGATCGCCACGAATTCTCCCTGGAGGGTCTGATGGGCCTGATTATGGGCCGCAAAATCGACAAGAAGGAAGGCTCTTACACCACCTATCTCTTTGAGAAGGGTCTGGACAAGATCCTGAAAAAAGTAGGCGAGGAGTCCACCGAGGTCATCATTGCCGCCAAAGCGGAGGACAAAGCGGAAACCATCTATGAGATTGCCGACCTTGCCTATCACGTGATGGTGCTGATGGCCGAAGCCGGCATTTCTCTGGAGGAGATCCATAAGGAACTGGCCTCCCGCCATGTCATCGACCATAAGGTCAAGCAGGAGAAAATGACAAAGTAAAACAGAGTGCCGTCCATCCGGACGGCACTTTCCTCTTGCATACGCCTGGGATTTTCGGTATAATAAAAGAAAAGGAAAGCGATGCAAAAGGAGGTTTTTGCTTTGAAACGAGTATTTTTGATTGTTTTGGACTCTTTCGGTATCGGACAGATGCCGGATAGTGAAAAATTCGGCGATGTGGGCATTAACACTCTGCGTGCCTGCGCCGCCACCGGAAAGCTGAACATTCCCAATATGATCGCCGCCGGTCTGGGTAATATCGACGGCGTTGACTGCCTGCCGCGGACAGAAAGCGGTGCTTATGCCCGCCTGACAGAGAAATCCATGGGCAAGGACACGACGATTGGCCATTGGGAGATTGCCGGTATCGTATCCGACGATCCGCTGCCCACCTATCCGGATGGCTTCCCGGAAGAAATTCTGGCACCTTTCCGCGCCGAAACCGGCTGCGGCGTGCTGGCCAATGCCCCTTGGTCCGGTACGGAGGTCATTGAAAAATATGGCGCTGAGCATATGCGCACCGGCGATTTGATTGTCTATACTTCCGCAGACTCTGTGTTCCAAATTGCCGCCCACGAGGATATCGTGCCGCCGGAAACGCTGTACGAATACTGCCGCATTGCCCGCAAACTCCTGCAGGGAAAGCACGGTGTGGGCCGTGTGATCGCCAGACCTTTCGTAGGTCAGCCCGGCAGCTTTAAGCGCACCGCAAACCGCCACGATTTCTCTCTGGAGCCGCCGAAAACCACCCTGCTGGATGCTGTCAAGGCAGCAGGAATGGCCTCCATCGGCGTGGGTAAGATCCACGATATTTTTGCCGGTCAGGGCCTGACGGAATATGTCTATAATAAATCCAATGCCGACGGAATGACCCACGCACTGCACTATGCAAAGCAGGACTTTACCGGTCTGTGCTTCGTGAATCTGGTGGACTTTGATATGCAGTTCGGTCATCGCCGGGATGCGGTGGGCTATGCCAATGCGCTGAATGAATTTGATGCCTGGCTGCCCGGTTTCCTGGCAGAAATGGGTGAGGATGATCTCGTGATGATCACTGCAGACCACGGCTGCGACCCCGCCTATACCGCCACGACGGACCATACCCGGGAGTATGTGCCGCTGCTGGTGCTGGGTAAGCAGGTGAAAAATGTGAATTTGGGCACACGCGCCAGCTTTGCGGATATTGCCGCCACGACAGCGCAGCTGCTGGGCGTAGAGCTGGATACCCCGGGCGAAAGCTTTGCCGGGGAAATTCTGTAAGGAGGGCCATCTATGACACCGGAAAAACTTTGCGAGCTGGCAAAAGATGCGATGATGCGCTCCTATTCGCCCTATTCGGGCTTTAGAGTTGGCGCAGCACTGCTGTGCGCCGACGGCACTGTCTATCAGGGCTGCAATATCGAAAATGCATCCTTTACCCCCACAGTTTGCGCCGAGCGCACCGCTATTTTCAAGGCAGTCAGCGAGGGCAATCGGGATTTCACCGCCATCGCCGTCTGCGGCGGCAAGGATGGCGTCATCACCGGCAGATTCCCACCCTGCGGCGTATGCCGGCAGGTGATGCGGGAGTTCTGCAGGGACGATTTCCCCGTCTATTTGGTAACCCTCGACGGCTACGAAGCCGTTACCCTTGCGGATTTGCTGCCCTTTAGCTTCAATGCAGAAGAATGTATGCAGTAAAATAAGAGCCTCCCTCTGACTGAAGTGACCCCAAAAAGTTAGACAAATATTCTAACTCAAATTGTTTAAGCTGCCGAAAGGGCTTGCTGTCTGTGTAATGCAGGCGGTAAGCCCTTTAGTTTTGCCTTAATTCGCCGGTTATTGTAATAATCAATGTAATC
>JAFQRK010000046.1 GCA_017410075.1 Oscillospiraceae bacterium
CTGCACCAGCGTATGCAGGCACACCCAGCCCAGCATAGGCATCAGACCCTGGAACACGCCAAAAATGCCGGCGATCAGCGTCATTTTCCTTAGGCGCATATGGGATTCATTCAAGCCGTTTGCCAGAGATACGGAAAAGGCATCCATCGCCAGTCCAACACCCAGCAAGAGGCTATTAAAATAGAACATAAACTCTGTGGGCATTTGCTTCCCTCCTGATGTAAATCATCCCGCTTACAGTATCATATGGCAAAATTTTTGTCAATATGAACCACAGGGGCGTACCGCACCCTTGCCTCCCTCCCTGAGGGAGGTGGCACGGCGAAAGCCGTGACGGAGGGAGTTAAACTCCCCCAGTCAGAAATCAAAGATTTCTGCCGGTCCTGCCGGACCCGCGCCCCTTTTGTCCGCTTCGCGGACATTTTCCCCGCTAACGGGGAAATCCACCCTCAAAGAGGGGGCCGAGGTTTCGGTCAAACACACCAAAACCGGCGCACCTTTCAGTGCGCCGGTATATGTTTTATTCACCGTAACCCATAGGGTTCTTGCTCTGCCAGTTCCAGGAGTCCCGGCACATATCTGCCAGGGTCTTCTCTGCCTTCCAGTGCAGCTTTTCTGCGCTCTTGGCAGGATCGGCATAACAGGTGCCGATATCGCCGGGGCGGCGCTCCACGATCTGGTAGGGCACGGGAACGCGGTTGACATCAATAAAGGTATGTACCATATCCAGCACGCTGTAGCCGGTGCCGGTGCCCAGGTTGAATACCTCGCAGCCTGCATTTTCCGTGGCATACTTAACTGCGGCAACATGGCCTCTTGCCAGGTCAACAACATGGATGTAATCCCGGACGCCGGTGCCGTCGGGGGTGTCGTAGTCATCGCCAAACACATTCAGCTGCTCACGGCGGCCAACTGCCACCTGGGTGATATATGGCATCAGGTTGTTGGGGATACCCCGGGGATCTTCACCGATGCGGCCGCTGTGGTGGGCGCCGATGGGGTTAAAGTAGCGCAGCAAAACGATGCTCCACTCCTTGTCGGCGTGGCTCATACCGGAAAGGATCTGCTCGGTCATATACTTGGTCCAGCCGTAGGGATTGGTGCAGTAGCCGGTGCGGCTGGTTTCCTGCAGGGGCATTTCATTGTCAGCGGTATACACGGTTGCGGAGGAGGAGAAAATCAGATTCTTCATACCCACTTCCTTCATCACCTTGGTCAGCACCAGGGTGGAGTTCAGGTTGTTATCGTAGTATTCCCAGGGCATGGCAACACTCTCGCCAACAGCCTTCAGACCTGCAAAGTGGATCACGCAGGAAACCGCATTCTCTGCAAAGATCTTCTTCAGCAGTGCTTCATCACGGACATCGCCCTCGTAGAACTTCAGGGTCTTTCCGGTCAGCTCCTGCACACGCTTCAGGCTTTCGGGGTTGGAGTTGCACAGATTGTCAACTACTACCACCTCATAGCCTTCATTGAGCAGCTCCACGCAGGTATGGGAACCGATATATCCGGCACCGCCGGTAACCAAAACTTTCATAAAATTACCCTCCAATCGGTATTTTTAAATATTTTACTCCACTATAATAAAAAAAGCAAGCGCGCGCAGGTATCATTCCCGATTTTATCTTGCTATTTTTCTATAATGTAGGTATAATGTAGTTAGTGGAATTATGCGCATCCCGCGTTTTCCCAATTCTATCCCATTTGTGAGGGAACTGTTTATGCCTACAAAGAAACGCATTTTGCTGCTGACCACCGGCGGCACCATTGCCTCCGTTGATGCAGGAGAGGGTCTTGAGCCCCGCCGTTCCGATGTGATGGAACGGGAACTGAATCAGCTGCGCACTTACTACGATATTACGGTTGAGGATGTTATGTGCCTGGATTCTTCCAATATCCAGCCGCAGCAATGGCAGACCATTGCACAGCACATTTTCCTGCGCCGCAGCAATTTTGACGGTATCGTCATCTCCCACGGAACAGATACTATGGCATACACCGCTTCTGCCATCACATTTATGCTGCCCAACATTGATGTGCCTGTAGTGTTTACCGGCTCGCAGCTTCCGCTGTCGGATTTTCTATCCGACGGGCCGGACAATCTGCGGACAGCCTTTGCCATGGCCGCTTCCGGACAGTGCGGTATTTTCCTGGCTTTTGACCGGAAAATTATGTTGGGCTGCCGGGCTGTGAAGGTTCGGGCATCCGGATTCTCCGCCTTTGAAAGCATCAACGCCCGTTATGCCGGTCAGGTCAGCAACCAGGGTCTTGTGCTGGATCCCCGGGCGCTGCCCAAGTATACCGGCGCTCCCGCGCTGGCTACCGGGATCAGCTCCGAGGTCTTCCTTTTGAAGCTGACCCCCGGTCTGAATCCCGATATTTTCGATATGCTTTCCCGTATGGGCTACAAGGGCATCGTGATCGAGGCCTTCGGTCTGGGCGGCGTTCAGGTGCTGAGCAAGGGACTGGACGGCATTGCCCGCGCTGTGGATGCCGGCATCAGCGTCGTTGTTACTACCCAATGTCTTTACGACAGCTCCGATCTGAAGGTTTATCAGGTGGGCAACAAGCTTTTGCAGCTGGGCATCATTCAGGGTCGGGATATGACCTCTGAAGCCGCTATGACCAAGCTGATGTGGGCCATCGGTCAGGGTATGCAGCAGCCGGAGATCGCCCGTCTGTTCTCCCGCAATCTGGCAGGAGAGATCACGCAGCCGTAATTTCTCTGTCATTCCGAGCCGGTGCGCACACTGGCGTGGCGCCCTGAGCACGAAGTGCGAAGAAGTGCTCTTGGGGCGGAATCCCCTAAGGTTCCCGGAGATTGCCACATCAGGCATTCGCCCTCCTGGCAATGACACTATTTTGATTGATCCCCTCTGGATAGGAGGTTTTTTATGGACACCATTTATGTAACCGGTCACCGCAATCCGGATACGGATTCCATCGTTGCCGCTATGGCCTATGCTGCTTTGCGCAATGCGCTGGGCGATCGGGAATATGTTGCCGCCTGCCTGGGGCGGGTCTCCGATGAAACACAGATCGTTTTGGATCGCTTCGGCTTTCAGCCGCCGCAGCTGCTGCGCAGCATCCACACCCAGGTGAAGGATCTGGAATTCGATACGCCGCCGGTGCTTTCAGCTGCCGTTACCATGGGCAGAGCATGGGAAGCCCTGGGCAGCGTCACCGGCATTGCCGCCATCCCCGTAGCCAATGACGACGGCACGCTGTTCGGTATGCTGTCCCGGGAAAATGTGGCGCATTACAATATGAGCCTTGCCACCGCCGGAAAATTGGAGTCTGTTCCTCTTTTTAATGTGCTTTCCATTCTGGAGGGCAAGGTGCTCAACGACGCCGGTGACCGGACGGATATGATCTCCGGCGAGGTATGCATTGCCCTGCCCCAGAAGCAGGAAACGCTGCTGTTCAACTCCCCGGACTGTGTGGTTTTATGCGGCCACCAGCCGGAAATGATCCGCAGAGCGCTGGAAATGAATGTGAATTGCTTGGTGCTGTGCCAGGCAGAGCTTAGCGAGGAGCTGCGCAGTCTGCCCACCAGAACCTGCATCATCTCCACCCCCTTTGATGCTTACCGCACAGCCCGTTTGATCTTCCAGTCCACCCCCATCAGCCGCATCTGCAACACCAAAGGTCTGATCTGCTTCCATCTGGAGGATCGGGTGGACGATGTGCGTGAGCAGATGCTGAAGCACCGCTTCTCCTGCTATCCCATTTTGGACAGCAACGAAAAAGTGGTCGGCGTTCTGAGCCGGTATCACCTGCTGCGTCCCCGCAGAAAGCGGGTCGTTCTGGTAGACCACAACGAAGCCAAGCAGTCCGTTCCCGGCTTGGAAGAGGCGGATATTCTGGAGATCATTGACCACCACCGCTTGGCCGACATCCAGACCACCAATCCCATCTATGTTCGCAATGAGCCCGTTGGCTCCACCAATACCATCATCGCCGGTATGTTCCAGGATCGGGGTCTGATGCCCTCTCCCAAGATGGCCGGAATGATGGCCGCCGCCATTTTGTCCGATACGGTTATGTTTAAGTCCCCCACCTGCACCGAGCGGGATATCCGCACCGCGGAGCGGATGGCACGGATCGCCAATGTATCCCTGGAGGATCTGGGGCGGGAGATCTTCTCCTCCTCTATGGACGGCAAATCCGCCGAGGATCTGCTGATGGCGGACTACAAGGAGTTCCACATTGCCGGCCACGATCTGGCTGTGGCGCAGATCACCTGCGTAGACAGTCCCAAGATCCTGGAGCGCAAGGAGGAATTCCTGACCCTGATGCAAAGCATCAAGGCAAAGAAGCATTATTCTATGATGATCCTGATGCTGACCGATGTGCTGATGGAAGGCACCCAGCTGATCTATCTGGGGGGCGACGAGGTCATCGAGCAGGCATTCAATATTCAGCCCAAGGACAACACTGTGTTCCTGCCCAAGGTTATGAGCCGCAAAAAGCAGGTCATCCCTATGCTGTCTGCCCTTTGGGGTTAACATTCAATTTCAAGGAGAAGGTATATGGGTTTTCGCCGCTTGCTGGGCAACGACCAGCTGAAACAAAACTTAACAAATGCCCTGCACAGCGGCCATATCTCCCATTTTTATCTTATCAGCGGCCCCACCGGCTCCGGCCGTCATACGCTGGCCCGGCTGCTGGCCGCCGCCATTTTGTGTCAGGAGCAGGCAAAGCCCTGCCTGCGCTGCAGCATTTGCCGGAAAGTGATGGCAAATACCCATCCGGATTTCATCACGGTCAACGATCCCACCCACAAGGCGATCCCCGTTGATATGATCCGGGATATGCGGGACGATCTGTTTATCCGCCCCAACGAAGCGATGCACAAGATTTATATGATCGATCAGGAACTGCGTGTGGAAGGACAAAACGCCCTGCTGAAGGTGCTGGAGGAACCGCCGAAATACGGCGTCTTCATCCTGATCACGGATAATCCGGAAAATCTGTTGCCCACAGTGCGCTCCCGCGGCACACCACTACAGCTGCAGCCGCTGCCGGAATCGGTACTTATGCAGGCATTGGCGGAGGAATTTCCCACCGCCGCAAAGGAAGATCTGCGCGCCGCTGCGATCCGCAGCTGCGGCTTCCTGGGGCAGGCAAAAAATTTGCTGGACGGCAGCGCCGCCGTTTCGCCCCAGACAGAAAATTTTGTAAAAAGCTTTTCTCAGCAGGATGCGCTGCTGCTTGTGCAGACGCTGGTTCCTATGGAAAAGTTCAAACGGGATCAGGTGATCCCCATTTTACAGCAATGGCTGTCCCTTTTGGAGGGCGCTCTCGCCTGCCGGGCAGGTATGCCGGGCGCGGATCCGCTGTCCAGAACCTTAAGCGCCAATCGCACCTCCCGGGATCTGATGCAGGCCATCAACTGTCTTCAAAAGGCAATTTTGTATGCCCAGGGCAATGGCTCCATTGCCACCATCTGCGGCTATCTTTCCTGGGCCCTGCGCTAAATGAGAAATGTACTGCCCCCTGGGCAGAGATAAAGGAGTAACATATGGAAGAACAAATCACGGCCTCCGGCGTGGAAGTAGTGGACATTCAGTTCCGCCCCGGCCAGAAGGTATATTATTTCGGCCCTGCAGGTTTGCGCCTGCGCGCCGGCGATCATGTCATTATCGACACCGCCCGGGGCCCTGAGTACGGCATTTGCACCGGCGGAAATCATCGCATTCCCGAAAAAGACATCGTTTCCCCTCTGCGCTGCGTACTGCGCATCGCCACCCGGCAGGACGAAGCGGTGATCGAAGAAAACCGCAAAAAGGAGTCCGAGGCCTTTAACACCTGCCTGAAAATGATCGAGGAGCAGGGTCTGGATATGCAGCTGGTCAGCGTCGAATGCGCCTTTGACGGCAGCAAGATCATCTTTTTCTTCACCGCAGATGAGCGGGTGGATTTCCGGGAGCTGGTTAAGAATCTGGCTTCTGCGTTCCACACCCGTATCGAGCTGCGGCAGATCGGTGTCCGGGACAAGGCCAAAATGGTAGGCGGTCTGGGCATTTGCGGCCGGCCCTTCTGCTGCGCCAGCTTCCTGGATGATTTCCAGCCCGTATCCATCAAAATGGCCAAGACCCAGAATCTGAGCCTGAATCCCACCAAAATTTCCGGCACCTGCGGCCGTCTGATGTGCTGCCTGAAATACGAGCAGGAGGCATATGAGGATCTGCTGCGCACAGCGCCCAAGGCAGAATCCTTTGTGGACACGCCGGAGGGCCGCGGTACCGTGGTGGAGGTGGATCTGCTGCGCCAGCGGGTCAAGGTCCGTATGGAGGATCAGCCGGAGGTGATCTCCACCTTTGCCAATGCCGACATTGCCATTTTGCGCAGCGGCAAGGCCAAGAAGAACGATCCGCCCATTCCTGACGATCTGGCGCCTATTTCCGGCGGCAACAAGCGCCGCCGCAGAGACGCGGATGCAGAGGACTTCCCCAAATTTGAATCCTTCCGGGTGCGCTATAACGACGGCACGGAGGAAGAGGAGCCTGCGCAGCCTGCAGCCAAGTCCGAAGAGGCACCTGCCGGTGAAAGCAAGAATCGCAGCCGCCGCAACCGCAACAGAAACCGGGGCAAAAAGCCTGCTGCCCAGAATGCAGCCCCCGCCCCTGCCGCTGCACCGGCAGCTCCTGCCGCGCCTGCCGGCGAGGGCGCTGACAAGCCTAAGAAGAACAATCATCACCGTCGCCATCGCCATCACCACAAACCCAAGCAGAATAATCCCCAATAATCCCAAAGCTCCCTCACCGAGGGAGCTTTTTTATCCCATCCCCCGGGAGAAGGTACGGTGCGCTGCATCGCTGTCACCGCCGCGGGCAAAGCAAAACCCCGGGGTGCGATGCACCTCGGGGGGGTGTTTATCCGTTTACTCTGCTTTCAATACGCTCCAGCGCATTTTTCATTGCCGCATAGTCCTCCGGCGTGACCGCATCAATGCTGCTGTTTTCATACGCTGCCATGGCCTCCCGGATCCGCAGAAGCCGCACCGCACCGGTCTCACTTTCATAACGGTAGATAGGCACATAATCATAGCCTGTGATACGCACCTGGCCGGTTTCACCGGAGCGGGTGATCTCCATATCCAGGATCACCGAGTAATTGGTACCGGCTTTGTCGCCGTCGCCAAGCAAATCACCTAGCGAATAAGCGATCAGCATTCCCGTTTCCTCATCAAAGCCGATCTTCTGTACATAGTGGGGATGGGTTCCGACGATGGCATCCACGCCGCCGTCTGCCATAATTTTCACGATCTTTTCCTGGGTCTTACTGATCTGATCGTTAAATTCGCTGCCCCAATGCAGCAGCGCGATGGTAATGTCGGGATTCTGCTTCTCAATAGCCTGCAGCACCGAATTGATACCATCCTCATCCACCTTTTGATAGGCGCTGTTATAGTCCTGATACAACAAATTTACGCAGTATTCATTGCCGCTGGGCAGACCTCTGCCGTCCATTCCCTTGGTAAACGCCGTAATGGCAATGCGGATGCCGTTCACTTCCCGGATCAAAAAGCCCTGATACCGCTGGAACTGCTCCCGGGTGGCATATGTTCCCACGCTCTGCATACCTGCGCTGCGGATGCTGTCCACCGTAGCGGAAAGGCCCAGAATGCCGTTGGTAATGGATTTGGAATTGGCGGTCTGCAAAATATCCACACCGGCGCTGCGCAGCGCCTGCGCCAGCTCCCCGGGCGCGGAATTGTGCTTCGCGCCATAGGGCTCTTCATAGAAATTGCCTTCAAAATTCAGCGTAGTCAGATCACCGCCGGAAAGGATCGGCATCACATCCAGAAACACATCGGAATAGTCGTAATTGCTGCCGCCGGCAGAAACCACCTTATCGGTCACATTCACATCGCCGCCGGAAACAAAATGGATCACGGTATCCGTTCCCGTTCCGATATGCTCTCCCGCTCCCGGGCGATCCGCTCCGGAGGGCTTCAGCACGATCAGCAGCACCGCGCCCATAAGCACCGCCAGTGCCGCAGCTGCAATGCCGATCTTTGCGCCGGCAGAAAGCCCGGAATTATTAATTTTTCTTCCGAAACGCGCCATAGCTGTCCCTCCGCAGTAATTTCCTATCATTTTACACCATTTGCCTCAATAACACAAGTACATTCTTAAGAATTCCTTGCGGCGTTGACATATCCTGATTCTGGGTTTACAATAAAAATATCCCAAAACAAAAAGGAGTTTTTTATTATGAAACGGTTATCCCCCGGCGTCAGATTCCTCCTTGGTTTTATCACATTCCTGCTTTGCGTGGTGCTGTTTGTCACCGCATTTGCAGGCATTCTTGCGTCTAATGTTGTGCAGATCCTGTCTTCTCAGGACAATCTGGAGCATCTGCTGCGGCAGGTCCTTTTCGTGGATATGCAGCACCCCGTTTCCACCCGGACTGCTACCATCGGCGGAGCGCCTGCTATGCGGCAGCTCCCGGTAAAAACACTTTCTCCAGCGGATCTGCGGCTGTCTGAGCAGCAGACTGCCACCTCTATGGTGGAATGGATCTACGAAGCGCTGGCCGCTGACTTTGGCGACGAGCTGCAGGTGGATCTGGAAACGGTCAAGGATTTTGTCGAGCGCTCCACTTTGGACGACTTCCTGGTGGAAAAGGGTGCCGGCCTTATCAACGATGTCTACACCGGTGAAAGCACCGTTACCCTGAGCGCCGATGAGATCCGGGAGAAGCTGGAGGAAAACGCCGCCCTGATCGAGGAGGTCTTCGGTGTTCCCGTGGATCAGCAGGTCATTTCGGATGTTACCTCCACCATTGAAGACAACGAATATGTTGCCCGGATCGAGGAAGAAGGCATCCTCAATATCATTATGAATCCCGAGAGCAGCGATGACACTGAAGGAACCGGCAGCACCGACACCGCCAAGACCCAGGAAATCCTTGACTTGGCCCGTAAGGCACTTTCCCTGCAGACGCTTTGGCTGTTTATCGGCGCCATCGCGGTGCTGATGGTACTGATCCTGCTGGTCAACATCAAGCAGATCTGGGTCGGTATGCGGAAGATCGGCATTACGCTGATGTGTGCGGCTGTACCTTTCGTGATCCTGACTGTCGCGATTTGGGTAATTCCCGCCGGCTGGTCCAAGACCTTCCATCTTCCCGAGATCATCGAGGTCGTGATCCGCGAGATCGTGAATCTCAACTATATCATTTGCTTCGGCGTATTTGCATTCGGCCTGCTGATGGTTATTGGCAGCATCATCGTCTACTGCATTGCCCGCAGCAAGTATAAGAAGGCACAGCAGCAGAAGAAGCTGGAAGAGCAGCTTTTGAATGAAGTTCCCATGCCGGAAGTCAAGTTTGTTATGGATGAGGAAACTGTTGCAGAGGAGATCCCGGAGGAGGAAGCTGAGGAAGAATCCGACACGGAGGAGATCCCCGTGGAAGAAGATACCGACCGGGAGGCTTCCGACGAGGAGATCGCGGAAGAAGAGGCTGACGAAGCCGCCAGCGAAGAACAGCCCGACGAAGAGAACGCGGAAGAAGAATCCGCAGAAACGGTATAATTACATAGATAAAAACGCACCCCATCGGGGTGCGTTTTTCTTCTAAAAATCCGGGATGAACTCCCGGGTGGCAGCGTCTGCCTCCTGGGTGAAGCCCTCCAGGTCATTTAAATACATCCAGCTCAGCACCGCATCGTATTCTTCGTCGGTAACTTTTCTGTCGAAGGGCGCGCTCAAGCCGCCCATAGGCGTATATTGCCGCATCAGACTGACCAAAACCTGCCCCGGGGCGAAATTCTCGCCGATCCAGTCCAGCACCTTCAGGGAATTGTCCACACAGCCCGGCAGGATCAGATGGCGGATGATCACGCCCTTAACGACCTTATCCCCCTGCCATTGCACCGGCCCGACCTGCCTTACCATCTCCCGGATAGCCGCCGCCGCAACGGGGAAATAGTCCCTTGCGCCGGAAAGCTGCTGTGCCAAAAGAGGATCCGCATATTTCATATCCGGCAGATAGATATCCACCTTTCCGGCAAGCTTCCGAAGGGTCTCCACCCGTTCATAGCCGCCGCAGTTATATACCACCGCCACCGGCAATTTTTCTTCCAATGCCGGCAAGATCGTGGGCAGATAGTGCGTCGGCGTCACCAGATCAATATTCTCCGCGCCCTGCGCGATCAGATCTTCCATTATGGCACGCAGCCGGGCGCTGTCCACGGGCTTGCCCACGGGCTTTCCGGAGATCGCCCGATTCTGACAGTATTTGCAGCCCAAGGTGCAGCCGCCGAAGAAAATGGCGCCGCTGCCGCCATCGCCTGCCAGCGCAGGCTCTTCCCACTTGTGGAGCATTGCTTTTGCCACCAGAGCCTTGTCGCTGCCGCCGCAAAAGCCGGTTTCTCCCTTTGTGCGGTCCACACCGCATTGACGGGGACATAAATTGCAGCTTGTGTAATCCACGGCGCCCACCTCCTTTTTCGTTATTGTAGCACCCTTTTTCTCAATTCTCAAGCTTTACCCCGAAGCAAATGTGTGCTATGATACAAAAAGAAAGAGGTGTTTTCTATGCAAATCCGCAACGCAACCAAAAAGGACATCCCCGGCATTTTGCATCTGCTGAAGCAGGTGGGCAAGGTACACAGCGATCTTCGCCCCGATATTTTCCCCGCCGATGTGGTGAAATATGACACACCTGCGCTGGAGGCGCTGCTGCAGGATACCAGCCGCCCCATTTTTATTGCGGATGTGGACGGCTGCGTGGCCGGCCATTGCTTCTGCGTACACAAGATCATCGAAAACACCCCTCTGTCCGTAGGTCGGCAGGAGCTGTATATCGACGATCTGTGCGTGGATGAAAGCTGCCGCCGTATGGGCATCGCAAAAGCGCTGTACGACCACGCCCTCAGCTATGCCAAAAAATGCGGTTGCCGTATGCTGACATTAAGTGTCTGGGACGGCAATGACGGCGCTATGCGCTTTTACGGGCAAATGGGTATGCGCCCCCGGTACATTATGATGGAAGCTGCCGTGGAGGAATAAAATGCTGATCAAAAATCAAATTTACCAAGCCACCGTTGTGGACTATACCGCCCAGGGTCAGGGCATTGCCAAAATTGAAGGCTGCGCTGTGTTTATCCCCAACGCCATTGTGGGTGAAAAATGCACGGTGCGCATCGAGAAGGCGCAAAAAACCTGGGCTGCCGGTAAGATCGTGGAGCTTCTGGAAAAATCCCCCCATCGGGTCAACCGGGAATGCCCCGTTGCCAAGCTGTGCGGCGGCTGCGATTTCTGGCATATGGACTACGAAGAAGAAGCCCGGCTGAAAGCCGACCGGGTTTTGCAGGCCTTAAACCGCATCGGCGGCGAAAATTTGACGGAGCTGCCCATCCTCTCCGCCCCCACCTGCTACGGCTACCGCAACAAAGCCCAGTACCCCGTCGCCGCCAAAAAAGGCAGAACCTACACCGGCTTCTATCGGGCAGGCACCCACAGCGTTGTGGAAAGCGGCCGCTGCCTGATCCTGCCGGAAATTACCGACAAGGTCAAGGACGCCGTTCTGGATTATGTAAACCAATATCGCATCACCGTCTATGACGAGCAGACCGGAAAAGGGCTGCTGCGGCATATTTTTATCCGTAAGGGCGAGGTTTCCGGGCAGATCCTGGTATGCCTTGCAGTCAACGGCCGGAAGCTGCCTCACGCATCCGATCTCATCGACCGGCTGAAGAAGATCCCCGGCTTTGCCACCTTGGTGCTCAGCGTCAACACCAAGGATACCAATATCATTCTGGGTGACGAATTTATCACCCTCTACGGCCCGGGCTATATCGAGGACACCCTCTGCGGCTTAACCTTCCGCCTTTCCCCCCGGTCGTTCTATCAGGTCAACCATCATCAGGCCCAGCGGCTGTACCAAGCCGCCATCGAGCTGGCAGGCATCACGAAAGCTGACACCGTTCTGGATCTTTACTGCGGTGTCGGCACCATCACTTTGTCTATGGCAGCCGCTGCAGGCAAGGTCATTGGCGTGGAGGTGATCCCCCAGGCGGTAGCCGATGCCAAAGACAATGCAAAGCGCAACGGCATTGAAAATGCAGAATTTTTCTGCGGCGATGCCGGTGAAGCAGCGCTGGCGCTGGCGAAAGAGGGTATTCGCATTGATGTAGCCGTCGTCGATCCCCCCAGAAAGGGCTTGAATGCCGATGCCATCGAAGCGCTGGCGCAAATCGCGCCCCGGCGGATCGTTTATGTTTCCTGCGATCCGGCGACCCTGGCGCGGGATGTGGCTCTGCTGAAAGCCCGAGGCTATGTCCTTAAAAACGCAATGGCTGCCGACCTGTTCCCCCGCTGCGCCCACATAGAATCCATCGTGTGTTTGACGCGGAAAGAGGTCTGCACCCACCAAATGAAGCTCCACGCAGAGCCTTTTGCGATGATCAAAAGCGGCGAAAAGACCATCGAGCTGCGTTTATACGACGAAAAGCGGCAGCAGATCAGAGAAGGCGATCTTATCGTATTCACCTGCACCGCCACCGGCGAAAAGCTGACCGCCAAGGTGCAAAAGCTGCACCGGTTTGCATCTTTCGAGGAATTGTACAGATCCCTGCCCTTGCTGCAGTGCGGTTATACCGCCGAAGACATCGACAGCGCATCGCCTGCGGATATGGAATCCTATTATTCCAAGGAAGAACAGCAAAAATACGGCGTCGTGGGCATTGAGCTTGCCTTATAAATAAGAGCCGGCAGCTTACGCTGCCGGCTTTTCTTCTACTTCTTCATTTCCATATAGGGCAGCTCTGTGAAACCGCACTTTTTATACAGGCTCACAGCCGCCTCGTTTTCCTTCTCTGCCTCCAGACGGAAAATGCAGTCTGTGTACTTTTGTTCAAGGAAATCCAAAAACATTTTACCGATGCCCCGGCCTCTGCAGAAGTCCTTGATATACAGATCCTCGATCCAGATGCAGGGTTTGCCGAACTCGGTGGAAAAGCTTTTGGCAACCATTGCATAGCCCTGGATTTTTTCGGCTTCTTCCATAACATAACCCTCTAAATAAGGGCTTCCGCTGACGCAGGCATCAATGTCCGCGGCAAAAATCTCCTCCGAGCCGTCCGTATGCACCGCCGGGGAGGCATAAAATACGCGCATCATTTGCAGCACGCTTTCCTGATCCCGGGCAGTCATTGGCCGTATGCAAGTCCCCATATTTTCCCCTCCGCTACTATAATATAAACACATTGTAGCATCGCTAAACCGCAAATGCAAGGCATAACACCTCGCCTCCCTCTTTGAGGCCAAGCTAGTGAACTGCGCCATTGGCAATCAAAAATGCGGCCTGCCGACCAAAGCAGCACCCATAACGGGTGCTGCTTTTCAGGTTATTCTTTAGATGATCGGGGCAACCACACCGGGTGCATCCGTATTGAAATCTGTAATATCTTCACACTTTTCAACATTCCATTGCGTACAATCCAGCGTCAGCACAGAGCAGCCTCGGAACATCTGCGCCATTGTATCGCACATAGAGAAATCCGTTCCGCTCAACTCCACTGTTGTCAGCTTTCCGCAGTGATAGAATGTATTTGCCGCTGCCGTCACAGTTATCGCGCCAAGCTTAACCGTGGTCAGCGCTGTGCAATCCTTAAACATATTGCTGATATTGGCACGATTGCCAGGAATCATACTGATGTCTACAGCAGCCAGCGACTTGCAATCCTCAAAAAGGCTCTGCAAAATGTACATTCTGCCGCCAGTTGCGCTTACACCGAGATTGCTGGGCAGCGTAACCGATGTCAGGCTTGTGCAGCCTTTGAACAGACCGCGCAAACTCACCACATACTTGAGGTCGAACTGAGAAAGATCCATCTCCGTCAAACTCTTACAATTTTCAAATGCCGCCTCAAATTCTTCCACATTTGCTGTGCTGAAATATTCCAGACCCACAATTTCCTTCAGGTTTGTAAAGCCTGCAAACAGATTATTGGAGTTGCGATTTGCCTGCACACCGTTCTCACCGCAAACAATATACAGTTCTGCACCATCTCTGTAAATCATCACACAGCCATTTCCAGAGATGCTGCCATCCCAGCACTCGCTATAAAACTCCGGAATTTCCTTGCTGATGATAATCTGGGTGATCGAAGCCTTGCTGACAGAGCCTTCGTACCAGGTGTCTGCCTCTTTCAGCACACTGGAATTTGCGTTCACAATATTTTGTGCGTTATCATAGTAAGCGTCGGCAGCAATCTCCTTAGCCGTTGTATCCAGGCAGAACGTAGCCACCGGCAAAAACTTGCCGGTTACGAAATCTCTGCCCAGCAACACCACTGCGTTTTCATAAACATCCACTACATAGCCTTCGCTTGCTGATGTATCATCCGTCATCTCAATCCCTTCCGCAATCCGCGGCACCGAAAGCGACGGAATATGCACGCTGTGGCTACCCCGCACATCATCATAGTTGTTCATTGCAGCGATTTCCTGCGTTGCAAACTTCTGATGGGTATGGCCGTGGAACCAAATCACATTTTCATAATGGTCCATCATGCTGTAAAATGTTTCGCCCCGGCTGTTGCTCAGCATATCGCCAGCCAGATCCAAATCAACAGCATCGCCGCTGCCATCCAAGGGATTCAGGTGCATAAAAACAAAGCAGCGCTTATCCCGATTTGCTTCCAGCGTCTGATACAGCCAAAGCAATTCTTCCTCGCTAAATTGTTCTCCTTCGTGGACATCATACATACCCACCATAATATACACATCGTTTCCCTGCTGGAACGAATAGTACAACTCTTCACCGGTATACTCTTTCAGCGCATCCATTGCCAGATAGCCGCGACTGGCTTCGTGGTTTCCGGTAATTTCATAAACAGGCTTTGTTGTGTACCTGTTTACAACAGATTGATATGTAATCAGATTGGCATCTGCGCCACCTGTTGCCATATCGCCACAGTTTGCTATAAATGCAATATCTGTTTTCTCCTCAAAGTAGCTCAGCGCTTCTTTCAGGTCGCTCTCCGAAGTGTCGTAGCCAATATGGGCGTCAGAAATTGCACCAAAGCTATACAGCTTACCTCCCAAATCTGATTTGAAAGAAGCCACAAACGCAATACTTCCCACTCTTGTGCCGGAAGCATCATATACGCCTATCTTAGTCGCTGCTTGGGGCGCGGCATTCTGCGTAATAAAGCTGTCATAGCTTTCTCCGGGTTCCAGCTTGCAGATGTCAGCATAGTCGCTCAAAGCACCTCTTTCATCCTCATATTTTAATGTATATGTGCCGGAATGCAGCGTTTGCTCTACGGTAATTGTGTAATCACAGTCCATATAGCCTACAGAATCTGAAAAATCCGGCAGCGCTTCGCCATGGTAATATGTATCTGTTCCGCACTTTCGGCAAGCTGCGCAGGCATAATAATACTTCGCCGCTTCTCTTGTGGTTGCCTCTGTACACAGGTACGGATCTTCTATAACCTTTTCTGTGAAGGTATGTGGCGCAACATCCCCTCCGACAAAAGTCTTCGTTCCCTTGTCGCCACATCTACAAGAGTAATAATACACAGCCTGTTCCGTGCATGTCGCCGCACGTTCCAGATAAGCCGGATCTTCCACCGTCAGGGAAAATCCATGTGTATGCGCCGATGTAGGCTGGCAGCCCGAAAACAGCAGCGCTACGCAAAGGAATATCACCATCGCACACAGCAGATTTTGTTTGAAAACGTTCATCTCATCACCCCTAAATAAAAAGTGCGCAGCCGAAGCTGCGCACTGAAAAACGCAGCCAGACTCCTGTTGCCACACAGTTCACACCTAACCAGGATATGACGAGTCGGGCATACGCTTTTACAAAACGTATGCCTGGTTAGGTGAAGTATTAAACTGTGTGGCACGAATATTTTACCCCACCCTAAAATTTTTGTCAAGCGCGCGCAGTTGACAATCTCCGCTGTCGGATAGTACAATAGAAAAAACACCGCTTCCGGAGTGTATCATTATGGCAAAAAACTATATCCTTGTTATTATAGCCACCGTTTTGCTGGCTGTGGAATTTGCTCTGCAAAAGCTGTACCAAAAGCAGTGCGGCACCGGCGCAAGAGCCGGCTTGACCTTTAATGCCGTCAGCGGTCTGGTCAGCGCCGTCATATTTTTGGCAGTCAGCGGTTTTCGCATCGACGCGCCCCTTTACGCCGTAATTATGGCGCTGTGTATGAGCCTTTGCCTGGTAGGCTACACACTGCTGGGCTTCCGGGTACTGAAAGCCGGCAATATGGCCTTCTACACAATGTTTCTGATGACCGGCGGTATGATCGTTCCCTATGTTTGGGGACTTGCTTTCCTTGACGAGCCTTTCCGCGTACTGCGGCTGATCGGTCTTTTGGTGATCGTTGCCGCCATCGTGGTATCCAATGTGGGTGCCAAGCGTTCCAACGGCAAAATTTTGCTGCTGTGCTGCATCATTTTCTTCCTCAACGGTGGCTGCAGCGTATCCTCCAAGCTTTGCCAGACCGACAATCCCTACGGCATCGTATCTCCTACGGTTTTTGTTTTCATTACCGGCGTGTTCCGCTTTGTGCTTTGCGGCGCAGCGCTGCTGTTTACCAAGAAAAACAATGGCCAGGCTGCTGCGGTCAGCATCAAAAAAGTTTTGCTCATTATTGTAGGCGCTGCCATAGTCAGCGGCACATCCTACGCCCTGCAGCTTTTCGGCGCGGCAAATCTGCCGGCTACGGTGCTGTATCCCATCGTTTCCGGCGGCAGTATTATTTTCTCCACCTTGGCAGGTATGCTCCTGTTCCACGAAAAGCCCAATCTGTACCAAACCATTGGTGTTGGTCTGTGTTTCGCCGGCGCCTGCCTGTTTCTGTAAAATCCTTTCTTAGGAGGACGCTATGATCATTTCCGGATTACAAAAAATGACCCTGCTGGATTATCCCGGTCGGATAGCCTGCACGGTTTTCCTGCAGGGCTGCAATTTCCGCTGCCCTTTTTGCCACAACAGCGGCCTTTTGGGCGCTGCCCAGGATGATACCGTCCCTATGGAAGATCTCCTCGACTTCCTGCGCAAGCGCGCAGGCATTTTAGACGGCGTGTGCATCACCGGCGGCGAGCCCACCCTGCAGCAGGATCTGCCCGAGCTTCTGCGGCAGATCAAGGCGCTGGGCTATCACATCAAGCTGGACACCAACGGCAGTCGCCCGGATATGCTGAAAGCCCTTGTGGAAGAAAAATTGATCGACTATGTGGCGATGGACATCAAAAACTGCCCTGACCGCTACGGAGAAACCACCGGGCTTTCCAAAATGCCGCAGGGCATTGAAGAAAGCATCCGCTTCCTGCTGAGTGGCGCGGTGGACTGCGAATTCCGCACCACGGTGGTGGAAGAATTTCACAGCGAAGAAAATATTTTAGCCATGGGTCAATGGCTGGCACAAATGGGTCGACCCAAAAAGCTGTTCCTGCAGCCCTACGCCGACCGCGACAGCGTTTTGCGGCAGGGCCTAAGCACCCCCGACGGCGAAAAATTGCGCCGTTTTCAGGCTTCTCTGGCGCCCTACGCGGAATTTGTCGCGATCCGTGGCGCAGACTAAACCACAATATATAGTTTTATTTTTCTATTTTTCCCACAATATATTGAAAAAATGTATTGACAAGCACACAATATCTAGTTATAATACAGGCACTGTCGACTTTTCAGGCAATGCCTGTATTACTTTTATATATGGAGGTTTGTTATGTATCGCGTACAAAAGAGAGATGGCGGCTTTGTAGATTTTGATATCTCCAAGATTTCCGCCGCGATGACCAAGGCTTTTGAAGCCCAGGACCGCAAGTATCATCCCAGCGTGATCAATCTGCTGGCGCTGCAGGTTGCATCCGATTTTGAATCCAAGATCAAGAACGATGTTATCTCCGTTGAGGACATTCAGGACAGCGTCGAGCGCGTTCTGTCCGATGCCGGCTACGCCGATGTCGCCAAGGCCTACATCCTGTACCGTAAGCAGAGGGAGAAGATCCGCAATGTCAATGCCGCTCTGCTCAACTACAAGGATCTGGTGGACAACTATCTGAAGATCAATGACTGGCGCGTGAAGGAAAACTCCACTGTTACATATTCCGTCGGCGGTCTGATCCTTTCCAACTCCGGTGCCATCACCGCCAACTACTGGCTGTCTGAGATCTACGACGAGGAGATCGCAGAGGCACACCGCAGCGCTGCGCTGCACCTGCACGATCTGAGTATGCTCACCGGCTACTGCGCAGGCTGGAGCTTGAAGCAGCTGATCCAGGAGGGTCTGGGCGGCGTCCCCGGCAAGATCACCTCCTCCCCCGCCGGCCACCTGAGCACGCTGTGCAACCAGATGGTCAATTTCCTGGGCATTATGCAGAATGAATGGGCCGGCGCTCAGGCATTCTCCTCCTTTGATACCTACCTCGCTCCCTTCGTGAAGGTGGACAACCTGACCCAGAAGGAAGTTAAGCAGTGCGTGCAGTCCTTCATCTACGGTGTCAACACCCCCTCCCGTTGGGGTACTCAGGCTCCCTTCTCCAACATCACCCTGGACTGGACCGTTCCCAACGATCTGAAGGATCTGCCTGCCATCGTCGGCGGCAAGGAGATGGACTTCACCTACGGCGACTGCAAGAAGGAAATGGATATGGTCAACAAGGCCTTCATCGAGATCATGATCGAAGGCGATGCCAACGGCCGCGGCTTCCAGTATCCCATCCCCACCTACTCCATCACCCGTGATTTTGACTGGAGCGAGACGGAGAACAACAAGCTGCTGTTCGAAATGACCGCCAAGTACGGCACTCCCTACTTCTCCAACTACATCAACTCCGATATGGAGCCTTCCGATGTTCGCTCTATGTGCTGCCGTCTGCGTCTGGACCTGCGTGAGCTGCGCAAGAAGTCCGGCGGCTTCTTCGGCTCCGGCGAATCCACCGGCTCTATCGGTGTTGTTACCATCAACCTGCCCCGTATTGCATATCTGGCAGAGGACGAGGCTGATTTCTACGCCCGTCTGGACAAGCTGATGGACATTGCTGCCCGCAGCCTGAAGACCAAGCGTACCGTTATCACCCAGCTGATGGAAAACGGTCTGTATCCCTACACCAAGCGCTACCTGGGCACCTTCGCCAACCACTTCTCCACCATCGGTCTGATCGGTATGAACGAGGTGGGCCTGAATGCCAAGTGGCTGCGTGCTGACCTTACCAACAAGAAGACCCAGGAGTTTGCAAAGCAGGTTCTGGATCATATGCGCGAGCGTCTTTCCGACTACCAGGAAGCCTACGGCGATCTGTACAATCTGGAAGCAACGCCCGCCGAGTCTACCACCTACCGCTTCGCCAAGCACGACAAGGCAAAGTATCCCGACATCATCACCGCCAACGAGAACGGCACTCCCTACTACACCAACTCCTCTCACCTGCCTGTTGGCTACACCGAGGATATCTTCACCGCTCTGGAGGTCCAGGACGATCTGCAGACCCGCTACACCTCCGGCACTGTTTTCCACGCCTTCCTGGGCGAGAAGCTGCCGGATTGGAAGGCCGCTGCCGCTCTGGTGCGTAAGATCGCAGAAAACTTCAAGCTGCCTTACTACACCATGTCCCCCACCTATTCCGTCTGTGCTGAGCACGGCTATCTGACCGGCGAGCATTACGCCTGCCCGCTGTGCGGCAAGAAGACCGAGGTCTACAGCCGTATCACCGGCTACTACCGTCCCGTCCAGAACTGGAACGACGGCAAGAGCCAGGAATACAAGGATCGCAAGGTCTACGATATTGAAAATTCCGTATTGAAGACCACCGTTTCCGCCCAGGAAGAGCCTGCCGAGACCTGCACCTGCGAAGCAGCGCCCGTGGAAGGCAAGGCGATCCTGATCTCCCGGGTAACCTGCCCCAACTGCCGTGTGGCAGAAAGCCTGCTGACCAAGGCTGGCGTTGCCTACGAGAAGAAGATCGCCGAGGAAAATCTGGATCTGTGCCGTCAGTACGGTGTCAAGGGTGCTCCCACTCTGATCATCACCGACGGTGAGAACTACCAGAGCTACTACAGCGTCCCGGAGATCAAGAAGTATTTAGCAACTCTGTAAGGATAGCGAACTGGCCCCCTCTCCTCCGCGCTAAGTGCCGCCGCTGTGCGGCGGTTGCGCTCTGTACGCCCGCCTGCGGGCGGGTGTGACGAGGGGGCTGTCGCTGCAATCGCAGCGACTGGGGGAGAGAATTCTCTCCCTCCGTCAAAATCAAAGATTTTGACACCTCCCTCGTCAGAGGGAGGCTTTCAAACGCTATTATTTGAGAAATAGAGGTTTTCATAATGCACGATATTATCATTGTAGGCGGCGGTCCTGCCGGACTGACGGCTGCAGTTTATGCCCTGCGGGCAGGAAAGTCCGTACTGGTCATTGAAAAGAACGGCTTTGGCGGCCAGATCGCCTATTCCCCCAAGGTGGAGAACATTCCCGGCACCATCCAGATCAGCGGCACCCAGTTTGCCGAGCAGCTGATCGAGCAGGTGCTGAACTTAGGTGCTGATGTGGAGCTGGAGACCGTTACTAAGGTGGAAAAGACCGGTGACACCTTCGTCGTCACCACCGAAGAGGGCAGCACCTACGAGGGCGGCGCTGTGATCCTGGCTGTGGGCGTGAAGCACCGGACGCTGGGGCTTGCGGGTGAAAATGAACTGGTGGGCAACGGCATTTCCTTCTGCGCTGTCTGCGACGGCGCGTTTTATGCCGGCCAGAATGTGGCGATGATCGGCGGCGGCAACTCCGCCTTGCAGGAAGCGCTGCTGCTGAGTGAGGTCTGCAGCCATGTCACTGTGGTGCAGAATCTTGCGGATTTCACCGGTGAAAAGAAGCTGGCGGATGCCCTGCTGGAAAAGGAAAATGTAACTGCGATCTTCAATACCGTGGTCTGCGCGTATATTCAGAAGGACGGCCAGCTGGCAGGACTGAAGCTGCACAACGATGCCACCGGCGAGGACAGCCAGATCGCGGTGGACGGCGCATTTTTGGCCGTGGGTCTTGTGCCCGAAAACCAGGCCTTTGCCCAGCTGGGTCAGCTCAATGATTGGGGCTACTTTGATTCCGGCGAAGATTGCTGCACCAAGACCCCCGGTGTATTTGTGGCCGGTGACTGCCGCAGCAAGCGGATCCGCCAGGTGGTGACCGCCTCTGCCGACGGCGCCATCGCCGCTATGGCCGCCTGCCGGTATTTGGACTGATTTTTCTGTTCCCCCTTTATTGGAGGTAAGAAAGAGAGGAGCGATTGCTCCTCTCTTTTCCTTTTTGCCGCCTTGCAATTTTCTTGCAGCCGTGGTAAAATATCTTAGATATTTTGTAAAAAGGAGGTGGGCAGATGCGCAAGCTGATTTGCCTTTTGCTTTGCATGATGCTGCTGGCTGTGCCGGTATTGGCTTTTGACGGAATTACATCTGCCCAGAGCCAGACTGTTGTCAGTACCGACGGTTCCTGTCAGGTGTCCCTCACCGTGGTCCTCCAGCTCAATTCCGGCTCTGCTCCTGCATTTCCGCTGCCGGAAGATGCTACCGATATTTCTGTAAATCTTCCCCACGCAAAGATCACAAAAGACGGCGGACATCGCAGCGTGGATCTTTCCGGTCTTGGCGCCGGGACCCACACCCTGACCTTCCGCTACACCCTTCCCCACGCAGTTGCCCCGGACGCAAAGGGCGCGCTGGTGCTGACCGTGCCGCTGACCAGCGGCTTTGCTCTGCCCATTGAGCAGATGGATTTTTCCGTTGAGCTGCCCGGCATCGCCGAAAACCGCCCGGAGTTCCTCAGCACCTACAACCCCGGCGATCCGGAGTCCGTGATGAGCAATTTTAAGTGGGAAAACACCAACATCATCTCCGGCACCGTTTCCCAGCGGCTGCCTGACCACGAATCTCTGACAATGACCCTGGCTGTTTCCAGAGATATGTTCCCCCATGTCCCCTCCGGCTGGACTATGGATGCGGTGGACACGCTGATGATCGCCGTTTTTGCCCTGGCGTTTGTGCTATGGCTGATCACAATGCGCTGTCTGCCCCCTCGCCGCAATCGCAGAGCCCTGCCTACACCCGGCCTCAATGCCGGTGAGATCCCCTGCCGTCTGGCAGGACAGGGTATGGATCTGACTCTGGCGGTACTTTCCTGGGCACAGATGGGCTATATCCTCATTCAATCCGATGATCACGGCCGCGTGCTGCTGCACAAGCGGATGGATATGGGCAACGAGCGCAGCGATCTGGAAAACAAGCTGTTCCGCAGTCTGTTCGGCAAACGGGATCTGGCAGACGCCACCGGCTACCGCTATGCTCAGCTTTGCCGCAAGGCCTCTGCTTACCGGGCCGGTGCTTCCCTTACCTACAAGCGCAGCAGCGGCAATCCCCAGGCCGTGCGCCTGATCGCGGTGCTGCTTGGCACATTGGGCGGCGTTTCTATGGGCATCGCTTTCGCTGACGATACCGCCTGGAAGGTTGTGCTTTCCATTTTCCTGGGCATTCTGGGTACAGCCGCCGCCTGGCAGATCCAGTCTGCCGCAAAGGGACTTTTCCACCGCTATAAGCTCCCTCTGCTGATTGGACTTGGCTGCAGTCTGGTATGGTTTTTGCTGGGCTGGCTTGCCGGCGAATGGCACACCGGTCTTTTTGTGATCCTCTCCCAATGGCTTACCGGCCTTGCCACCGCCTTCGGCGGCCGCAGAACAGAGGGCGGTCAGCAAAATATGGCTGAAATTCTGGGTCTGCGCAGCTTTATGCGCACCGCAAAGGCAGAAGAGCTGCAGCGCATTCTGGATGCTAACCCCCACTATTTCTACGACCTTGCGCCCTATGCGCTGGCGCTGAATGCAGACCGGGCCTTTGCCCGCCGTTTTGGCAATGTGCAGCTTCCGGAATGCCCCTACCTCACCACCGGTATGGACGGCCATATGACCGTGACGGAATTCGATCAGCTCCTGCGGGACACGGCAGATACCATGGATGCTTTGCAGCGGCGTCTGCCTCTGGACCGACTGCTGGGAAGATGAGGTCAATATGAACGGAATCGTAATTATAGACAAGCCCCAGGGCTGGACCAGTCAGGATGTGACCGCCCGGCTGCGTCGGGTGTTCAACACCCGCAGAATCGGCCACGGCGGCACGCTGGATCCTATGGCCACCGGCGTTCTGCCGGTGTTTGTGGGTCGCGCGACCCGGGGCGTGGAATTTTTTGAACACGCGCAGAAAACCTACGAAGCCACGATGCGGCTGGGTCTGACCACCGACACCGAGGATATTACGGGAGCTGTCCTGCAGGAACACCCTGTCACGGTTTCTGAAGCCGATTTTCTGGCAATTTTAGATAAGTTTCGCGGCGATATTTTTCAGATCCCGCCGATGTACTCGGCGCTGAAAGTGAACGGACAAAAACTGTGCGACCTGGCCCGCAAGGGCAAGGAAGTGGTGCGTCAGCCCCGTCCCATTACCATTTTTGAGCTGACCTGCCTGGAATTTTCCGGGGATACCGCCCGGCTCCGGGTGCGCTGCTCCAAGGGCACCTATATCCGCACGCTTTGCAAGGATATCGGCGATGCGCTGGGCTGCGGCGGCTGTATGGCTGCCCTGCGCCGGGTCAGTGCAGGAGAATACAGCATGGAAGCCGCTGTTCCGCTGCAGGAATTGCTGGATTCGGAAACGCCGGAAAAATATCTGCAAAATGTGGATACTATGTTTACCCAATACCCCGCCGTTATCCTGACCGAGAAGCAGGAGCAGCGCTGCCGCAACGGCAACAGCTTCACCCTAAAAACGGCCGACGGCCGCTATCGGGTCTACAGCCAAAGCGGAGAATTCCTGGCGCTCTCCCAAGTCGAAAACGATATTATGTCAACCGTTAAAAGCTTTTTTGAAGTATAGGTGCGCCCCTTGGCTCTCCCTTTGGGAGAGCTGGCAGCCGAACAGGCTGACTGAGAGGGTATGGGAGGAAATATATGCAAATTCCTAAAAACGGAAACCTCTTGGAACGCGCCCGAAAACTACGGCGAGAGATGACCCCGCAGGAACGGAAGCTTTGGTATCTGTTTCTGCAAAAGTACCCTGTCAAAATATATAAGCAGCGTATTATAGGCTCCTATATAGCGGATTTCTATTGTGCATCTGCCAAGCTGGTCATCGAAATAGACGGCTCACAACATTATTCTGATGACACTCAACACAAAGACTCCACTAGAACGACATATTTTGAAAGTCTTGGTCTACAGGTAATCCGTTATTCAAATGCCGATATAAATGAACGCTTTGACCGTGTATGTGAATCCATACACCAACGCATCCAGCCAAATCACGGTTGATAAACCCTCTCCGTCCCAAATCAAAGATTTGGGCCACCTCTCCCAACGGGAGAGGCAAGATATCTGTTTTTCTTTGGAGCAAACAATATGAAAGAAAAATCCATCTACGCTCTGGGTTTTTTTGACGGCGTCCATCTGGGACATCAGGCGCTTTTGCGCGAATGCTGCCGTCTTGCCCGGGAACTGAATATGAAGCCCTGCGCTATCAGCTTCCAGCGGCACCCCATGTCCCTCTTTACCCAGGAGCCGCCGCTGCTGATCAGCTCTGTGGCAGACCGGGAGGCGCTGCTGCGCCGTTACGGAATGGAGCAGATCGATTTTCTCCCCGTCACCAAAGATGTTATGTCAACCTCTTGGCAGGATTTCCTCCGCCAGCTGACGGATAAAGGCGCTGCCGGCTTTGTCTGCGGCGACGATTTCCGTTTTGGCAGCAAGGGAGAAGGCAACGCAGAAAAGCTGCAGGCCTTCTGCGCGGAACGGGGCTTCCCCTGCGTCATCGTGCCGGAGCAGCTGGTGGACGGCAGGCGGATCTCCTCCACCTATATCCGCACCCTGCTGGAGCAGGGCGATATGGCTACCGCGGTAAAATTTCTGGGGCATCCCTATATCCTCACCGGCACTGTGCAAAAGGGTGCAACCCTGGGGCGTACCCTGGGCACCCCTACCGCCAATCTGGCCTTTTCTCCGGATCAGGTGGCGCCGAAATTCGGCGTGTACGCCTGCAAGATCACCACGGATCAGGGTGAATATCTGGCTGTGACCAATGTGGGTACCCGTCCCACCGTGGACGGCCAGGGCGTTACCGTTGAGCCCTGGATCCTGGATTTTGACGGCGATCTGTACGGCAAAACTGTGGCGCTGTCGTTCTACTATTTCCTGCGTCCGGAGCAAAAATTTGATTCTCTGGATGCCTTGCGGACGGAAATTCACCGCAACGCAGAGCAAACCAGGGCATTTTTCAGGAATATCACGGCAAAAAAGTGAAAAAAGTGAAAGTTTTTCTTTACATTTGGGAAAACTTATGATACGATACTCA
>JAFQRK010000047.1 GCA_017410075.1 Oscillospiraceae bacterium
CCTCGCCCAGCAGCTCTGCAAACTTTGCAGCGTGCTCGGCCTCTTCGTAGGCGGCCTTCTCCCAGTACAGGCCGATCTCGGGATAACCCTCGCGATGTGCGATGCGGGCCATGCACAGGTACATACCAACCTCGGAGCACTCGCCGGTGAAGTTGGCCATCAGTTGCTCGAAGATGAACTTCTTGTCCTCTTCGCTGATGTCGGGGTTGTTCTTAACGGTCTTCTCATAGATGCTGTACTCATGCTCGGCAGCCAGCTTATTGGTCTCCATGACCTTGAACTTGGTGCCGGGAACCTTACAAACGGGGCAGACAAAGCCTTCGGGCATTGCTTCTGCTTCGTGAACATAGCCGCAAACGGGGCAAACAAACTTCTTCATAATAATTTCCTCCAAAAATTGTATTTTAGTAAATTTGTGTGTTTCAGGGTTTATTCTTCTTCAAACTGATCCGGGCCAACACCGCAGAGGGGGCACTCGTAATCTTCGGGCAGCTCTTCGCCCTCATAGACATAACCGCAGACTGTGCAAATGAACTTTTTCATGCTGTTTCCTCCTGTTTGATACATTGATTACATTTTCCTGTGAATGTGAGTTGGCAGGAATTTACCTGCCCTGTGCCGGATACCCGTTCGTTCAGTTCCTGGGGAACTGCCACACCGTGCAGATCCAGCACGCCGCTGCAACTGGTGCAGATAAAGTGGACATGGGGGTTTGTATTTCCGTCAAACCGCTCAACGCCGTTTACGGTTCCCAGGCTGACGATATCGCCCCGCTCTTTAAACCGAGCCAAATTGCGATACACCGTAGCCAGTGAGATGTCGGAATGTTCCGCCTTCAGCTGTTCGTGGATCCATTCTGCTGACGGATGCACATCTGTGCTGCGCAAGCAGTTAAGGATCGCGTCGCGTTTGCGGAAATGCTTTGTAGCTTCCATTTGGCACCTCCTAAATGCGAATGATTATCATTTACACCCATATGCTATCACGCCCATTTTTATTTGTCAACACTTTTTTGAAAAATTATCTAAAAATTTTTGCTACTCTTGGCTCCCCCCTTTGGGGGAGCTGGCACGACACCCTCTCCGTCCAAAATCACAGATTTTGGACACCTCTCCCAAAGGGAGAGGCAAGAGGGGTGGCGTGACTGAGAGGGTTTAATATTATCCCAACGCGGCAGTAACCAAAATTGGCACATTTTCCCGATATATTTCGTCAAACTGGCTCAGCGGCAGCGGATTGATCCCCTCGCCCACCTCCACGGTATACCCCGGCTTGCGGTAGTATTTGATAAACCAATCCTTATACCCTGCAAAAGCCGATTCATAAGGCGTATCCTCCAGCGCATAGCCGCTGACCGATGCCAGCCGTTCCCCCAATTCTCTGGCGCCGGGCACTACCACATCCTCAAACTGCCAGTAGATCACCCTGCCCTGGGTATGATACGCCAGCACCAGCGCCGGATCCACCGCTTCAGTATATTCCACCATCGCCCGGCTTTCCGGCTGCATCAGCGGTGCACGCCCTACAAAATCCCGGGGTGCAGGCCGGTCATAGCCCTGGGAGTACTTGATCTCCCGTGCCTGCAGCCAGCCGGCAGGAAACTGCAGATTCAAGTCTACGCCCAGAAGATTGGCCTTCCATCCGTCGGGGAAGGGTATATTGGGAAAATCCCGAGAAATGGCCGACGCCGTTTCGTATGCCACCTGCCCCGGCTGCAGCGCACCGGTCACCAGATCCACCCCGTCGGGATTCACCATCGGCACCGTATAGATGGTGACCTGCTGGGCAAGACCTGCCCCATCCACGCCGCCGATCTGACCGCCGGTCTGAATGGCGATAGCCAGATCCTCCACAAATTTTAATATCACCGGCGCGGTGATCCACTCATTGGCATGAAATGCCGCCGCATACAGCACCCGGCGCGGGCCGTTACCGATGACCAGCGACCGAATGGGTCGGTCAAAGGCAGTTGTCGCCAGCAATTCTGACCGGCAAAACGGGTAGGTTCTTGTCAGTTCCAAAATGGTTTCGTCGCAAAGCTGCGCTGTCATCGGTACATCCGTTCTTACGATGGACATAAAAATCACCTCCGGACATTTTATGCACCGGAGGTGATGATTTTAACTTATGTGTTCTGCTCCAGCCAGATCAGCAGCACCGCAATATCTGCCGGACTGACGCCGGAGATCCTTCCTGCCTGACCGATGGACATCGGGCGAATTTCCGACAGCTTCTGCCGGGCTTCTAGCCGCAGGCCGGCAATGGCTTCGTAATCCATATTTTCCGGCAGCAGACGGGATTCCTCTTTCTTAAATTCCTCCACCTGCTTGCTTTGCCGCAGCAAATAACCGGCATATTTGATCTGGATCTCCACAGCCTGGGTCACGCTGTCGGGCAGCTCCGGACGCTCCGTATCAAAAGGCGCAATGTCTGCATAGGTCACCTGAGGCCGCCGCAGCAGATCCGCAAATCTTGCCGAATTGGCCACCGGAGCAGAATCTCTGCTTGCCAGCATTGCATTCAACTCCGCCGATGCCGGTACGCCGCTGCTTTCCAGGCGGTTCATTTCCCTGCGGACGGCTTCGTACTTTTCTTCCACCTGGCACAATCTGTCGGGGCTTACCAAGCCAACCCTTGCGCCGATGTGGCTTAAGCGCTGATCCGCATTATCCTGCCGATGCAGCAGCCGATACTCGGAGCGGCTGGTCATAATGCGGTAAGGCTCCTGTGTGCCTTTGGTCACCAGATCGTCGATCAGCGTACCGATATAGCTAGTATCCCGGGTCAGGATCATCGGCTCTTTTCTCAATAATTTCAGTGCCGCATTCACACCTGCCACCAAACCCTGCGCCGCCGCCTCCTCATAACCGGAGGTGCCGTTGAACTGTCCTGCACCGTAAAGGCCGGAGATCATTTTGGTCTCCAATGTCGGCAGCAGCGCCGTGGGGTCGATGCATTCATATTCAATGGCATAGGCAGGCCGCATCATTTCCGCATTTTCCAGGCCGGGAATGGTGCGCAGCATTTTTAGCTGCACATCCTCCGGCAGGGAGCTGGAAAGTCCCTGCACATACAGCTCCTCCGTATCCAGTCCGCAGGGCTCGATGAACAGCTGATGCCGCTGCTTTTCCGCAAAGCGGACAATCTTCGTCTCAATGCTGGGACAGTACCGGGGGCCCACGCCGGAGATAGTGCCGTCGTACATAGGACTGCGGTGCAGATTGTCCCGGATGATCTTATGGGTATTTTCATTTGTATAGGTCAGATAACACACGGCGCTGTTATACAGCTTTTCTTCCGTGCGGAAAGAGAAGGGCTCTGCTTTTTCATCGCCCTCCTGCAGCTCCATCTTGGAAAAATCCACGCTGCGGCGGTTGATTCTGGGAGGCGTACCGGTCTTAAACCGGCGCAGCGGCAAGCCCAATTCCCGCAGCTGATCCGCCAGTCCCACAGACGGATGCATTCCGTCCGGGCCGGAGGAAAGCACGCTCTCTCC
>JAFQRK010000048.1 GCA_017410075.1 Oscillospiraceae bacterium
CCACCTCCCTCGTCAGAGGGAGGCTTTCTGCGTGAGTTTTACTTTTTAGCGAGTTTCTGCTTTCGGTGGGGATTGGGCGCTGTCCCCAGTAGGAAATCGGCGGACACATTGTAGAACTTGCAAAGGGTTACGAGGTGGTGGATGGGCATCTCGTTGGCGCCCCGTTCATAGCGGGCATACATGGTCTGGGAAGTGCCCAGAATATCGGCGATCTGCTGCTGGGTCAGGTCATTGTCCTCCCGCAACCCCCGCAGCTTTTCTGTAAATGTCCGCATATCCCCACCACCTAGTTATATTGAATATAACTAGTATACCAAGTAAACTTCTTTACTATTGACTTTAGTAAATAAATTTACTAAAATGGCAGTATCTACCAAAGGAGGTAAGAAAAATGAGAAAATATCTATCTTTATTCCTCGTGTTCGTAATGCTTACTACCCTGTGTGCGTGTGAAAAGAATAATGCGAAGACCAGCAAGCCCACGGAAACACCGGTACAAATGAATACAGTACCGACAGTACCCACAGAGGAGGAACACGAGAAACTGACAGAGGAGATTTATCGTTCTTCGAGTTTCTCAGAAGGGCTGGCGGTAGTTGTTGCGGGAGGTAAAAATGGACGCGGCTGCGCAATCAACAAGAAAGGCGAGGTCGTATTTGACCTTCCGTTTGCAATTGAAAACAGCTATATTGTTTCGAATGTTCAATTTATTAACGGTTTTGCTTCTATCAACAACGGAATCCTTGATAACAAAGGTAACATTACCTACCCCGAAGATGTTGGTGCTTCTCAGTTTTACCCAGTCGCACTTGAAGCAGGCTATATTGTTGCGGAGGTAATTGAGGCGGACTTTGCAAGCACCACAAAAAAGCTGGGTGTGCTAAACACAAATTTTGAGTGGGTAGTGCAGCCAACAGAGGAGTTTTATACAGCATTGGAGCATAAGTACGGCTACATCGCATTAGAAAGTGAAGATTATTATTACTACCAAGGCTTTCTCTATGTAAAGTGTGTAGAGAAATTCTTGAATTTAAAAACCGGTGAGTTAGTCGAGTATGAGAATGTGGGATTTGAGCATCCGTCCTTCTCTTGGGAAATGTACACCGACGGCACTTACCGCGATTTTGAGGGAAATGTGCGACTGGATTTTTCTACATATGAAAATCTTGACCCGTATAACTTGCGGCAATTTGATAACGGTATTGCATTGCTTGTTTTCAAAAATCAAGAAGCCAAGACATCCTATTTTACAGCTGTGAATGAAAAGGGAGAATTCTTATTTGAGCCCGTTGATATTAAAGAGATGAGTGTAACATCTGTTCAAACGGATGGAAACACTATTCTCGTTACCTGCTCAACATCTTCTACAAAACTCATACTGAAAAGTTATGATATGCAAGGAAACTTGATTTCTGAATTTGATACAGACAGCATTGGCGTATATTGCAGCTACAGCGCTACACTTAGCGATGGCGTTATTGTGATCGACGGCGGTTATAACTTTAGCGATAATTATGCTTGGTATTACACCACCTCGTTTGAACCGTTATTTTAACAATAAAACCTGCCCTGTGAACATTTCACAGGGCAGGTTTGCTTTTTAGTTACTCTTCCCAGTTGTGCCAGACATTTTGGACATCGTCGTCATCTTCCATAATGTCGATGAGCTTTTCCATCAGCTTGATATGCTCCTCGCTCTCCAGCTTCTGGTAGTTCTGGGGAACCATCTCGATCTGCGCAGATGCGAAGGTGTACTTCTTGCCCAGAGCCTCGGCAACGGCGTTGAAATCATCGGGGGTGGTGTAGACGGTGAACACATCGTCCTCGGCCTCGAAATCATCCGCGCCGCAGTCCATTGCGTCCATCATCACATCGTCTTCCTCGTAGTCGCCGTCTTCATTGTCGATGACCAGCACGCCCTTCTTGTCGAAAGACCAGCTGACGCAGCCGCTGGCGCCCAGATTGCCGCCAAACTTGTCAAAATGGTGGCGCATAGAGCCTGCGGTACGGTTGCGGTTGTCGGTCATAGTCTCAACGATAACAGCCACACCGCCGGGGCCGTAGCCTTCGTAGGTGATGGTCTCATAGTTGTCGCCGCCGCCGGCGCCGCTGGCCTTCTCTAAACAACGCTTAATGTTGTCGTTGGGCATATTGGCGGCCTTGGCCTTGGTGATGACGGTGGCCAGGCGGGAGTTGTTGGCAGGATCGGTGATACCGCCGCCTTCCTTAACAGCGACGATCAGCTCCTTTGCGATCTTGGTGAAAGCGGCAGCACGCTTGGCATCCTGCGCGCCCTTGGTCTTTTGGATGTTATGCCATTTGGAATGTCCGGACATAAAAGCTTCTTCCTTCCGTTTTTCTAAAAATTCAATTTATTTTAGCACTCAGCGCGGCAAAAATCAATAGTATTTCACACAATCTGCGTGGGTTTCGGAGATTTTTACCTCCACATCCGGGAATGCAGCGGCGATTTTCTCAGCAAGGTAGGTGCACACCGGATTCTCCGTGCAGAAATGACCGGCGTCGATGATGTTCATACCGAAGTCGTGGGCGTCCCAGAACTGGTTGTACTTCACATCAGCGGTGACAAAGGTGTCACAGCCGGCAAGCGCAGCCTGCCACAGCTCACCGCCGCAGGCGCCGCCGCCAACGGCGACCTTGCGTACCGGCTTTCCGCTGCTGACATAGCGCAGACCCTCACAGTGCAGCTTTTGCTTGACTGCGGCAAGGAAAGTATCCAGACTCTGCTGGGGGACAGTACCGCAGCGCAGCAGCTGCATATGATTCTGGCAGATAGTTTCGATGTTCTCCAGCCCCAAAGTCTGCGCCAGAATGTCATTGACACCGCCCTCGGCCTGATCCAGATTGGTATGGGCGTTGATGGCGCTGATGCCATTGCGGCACAGCTTCAGGATGCACCGACCCACGGAATCGCCGTCTGTGACGGATTTGGGGGCGACGAAGATCAGAGGGTGGTGGGTCACGATCAGCTGGGCGCCCCAAGCGGCGGCCTCGTCGCAAATATGCTCGAAAGGATCCAGTGCCACCAGAATTTTGGTAACGGGGGTGGTACGGCTGCCGCAAAGCAGGCCGGCATTGTCCCACTCCATTTTCAAAGACATGGGTGCGACGGTCTCCATAAATTGCAAAATATCATTGACGGTAGTCATAAACAAGCCTCCAGTTCTTGCAAAATTGTTTCTTTCTCCGGATCATCTTGGTGTTGCGTGGCGATCCTCAGACCGCCGATGACCCATTGGCGGTAGGCATCCGCTTCTTCACCGGACAGTATGGCCGGCAGATAACACTGCGCCGGGGTCAGCCGATTCGCAGCCGGGTCGAAGACGACCTCCATAACGGTGTATAAAAATCTGCCGTCTTTCAGTACGGTCTCTTTTGTGATGGCGTAGCCGTTATCCGATAAGTATTTCCGCAGCAGGGGCGTTTTGCTCTGGCATTGCAGGATCAGGCGGTATTTTTTGTCCTGAAGCCAAGGGGCGGCGGCCAAAATGGACACCATTGTATCTGCACCCATACCGGCGCAGACAAGCGTGTCAAAATCCCGGGGGATTTTTTCCACGCCGTCGGACAGATAAAACTCCATTTTATCCTGCAGGCCGTACTTTTTCGCATTGCGCACGGCGCACTGCAGGGGCTGCTGCTTCACATCCGAGCAAATGGCGCTTTCGGCAACGCCGACCTGCAAAAGATGGATGGAAAGATAGCCGTGATCGCAGCCCACATCGGCAACGCGATCGCCGGGATTTACAAATCCGGCGCAGGCCAGCAACCGATCAGAAATGGGAAGTTTCATATAGATTCCTCCAATATCATAGCCACCGGCACGACCGGCGCTGTGTACGGCCCCCTCTGACGAGGGGGCTGTCAGCCGAACAGGCTGACTGGGGGAGAGAATATTTCGTTATTTCTCTCCCTCCGTCTTCGCCTACGGCGAATCCACCTCCCTCATCAGAGGGAGGCAAGCCTCTAACATTCTTTAACAAAGAAATGCCATCCCGGCGAACGGGATGGCATAGCCGGCGTTTTACTGCTGGTTGGCTTCGTAAGCCTCCAGGAAGTGGTTCAGCTGAGCCAGGAACTCGTCACAGTCAATGCCGTGGACCATGCAGGCTTCCTCAACGGTCTCACCCCGGGATGCGGGGCAGCCCAGGCAATGCATACCGATTGCCAGGAACAGGGGAGCGGCCTGAGGTGCGATGTCCAGAACATCGCCGATAATGGTTTCTTTTTCGATCTTAGCAGCCATAATATGACCTCCTATTACAATTCTTTTGCTATTATAACGGCTGTTTCCTAAAAAAACAAGAGGGAAGTTTGTCTTATTCTGCGTCCTGATTCTGATAAGCTCTGACGAAGCCCATCAGCTCCTCGCCGGTGATGGTCTCCTTGGTCAGCAGATATTCAGAAATTTCGTCCAGAAGGGCCCGATGCTGGGTCAGGATCTGCTTTGCGGCGGCGTGGGCTTCGCTCAGCAGCCGCTTCACCTCCTGATCCACCAATGCGGCGGTCTCAGGCGCACAGTCGGTAAACGCGGGGGTGTCCAGATATTCGTGCTGAACGCTGGCGGTGGACATCAGACCGAACACCTCGCTCATACCGTACTGGGTCACCATATTTTTGGCAAGGGCTGTGGCCTGCTGAATGTCGTTGTGCGCGCCGGTGGTCTGCTCGCTGAACACCACCTCTTCTGCGGCACGGCCACCCAGCATAGAACGCAGACGGGAGAGCAGCTCCCGCTTGGTGGAGAGGAATTTTTCCTCCTCCGGGGTATACATCGTGTAACCCAGCGCTCCGGTAGTGTGGGGGACGATGGTGATCTTGGTGACGGGATCGCGCTCCTTTTCCAGGGCGGAAACAAGGGCGTGACCAACCTCGTGATAGGCGGTCAGCCGCTTTTCTGTGTCGGACAGAACGGTGTTTTTCTTTTCTGTGCCGGCAATGACGGTTTCAAAGGAAACCAGCAGGTCTTCCTGATTGACGGTCATCCGGTTGTGGCGCACAGCCCGAAGGGCGGCCTCGTTGACCAGATTGGCCAGATCGGCACCTACGGCGCCGGCAGTGGCCTGGGCGATCTTCTTCAGATCCACATCCTCTGCCAGCTTGATCTTTCGGGTGTGTACCTTCAAAGTTTCCAGACGGCCCTGCAGGTTGGGACGGTCCACAATGATCCGGCGGTCAAAACGGCCGGGACGCAGCAATGCCTTGTCCAGAATTTCGGGACGGTTGGTGGCGGCCAGGCACACGATGCCCTTGGTGGAATCAAAGCCGTCGATCTCACCCAGCAGCTGATTCAGGGTCTGCTCATTGTAGTTGTAGCGGCTGTCGCGGGTGCGGCCCACGGCGTCGATCTCGTCGATAAAGATGATGCAGGGCGCTACCTTAGCGGCCTGCTGGAACAGATCGCGGACACGGCTTGCGCCTACGCCGACAAAGGAATCGTCAAAATCCGAGCCGGAAATGGCAAAGAAGGGAACATTGGCTTCACCGGCAACGGCTTTGGCAAGCAGAGTCTTACCGGTACCGGGAGAGCCTACCAGCAGCGCACCCTTGGGCAGCTTTGCGCCCACATCGGTGTATTTCTTGGGGTTGTGCAGGAAGTCGATGATCTCCTGCAGGGATTCCTTGGCCTCGTCCTGACCGGCAACATCCCGGAAGGTAACGCCGGTCTGCTTTTCCATATAGACCTTGGCCTTGGATTTGCCAAAGCTGCCCATCATACCGTCGCCGCTCATCCGCTTCATCAGCATACGCATCACGCCGAAGATCAGAGCAAACATCACCACATACATCAGGATCATCACGATGGTGGAATTGTCCTCCACAATGACCTGATTGACGGTAACGCCGTTGGCGTTCAGCTGCTCTGCCAGCGCCATTACATTGCCGTTGGGAAGACCTGTGAAGCAGGCCTTTTGCTGACCTGCGGGCTTGGCTGCCTCGGTCTTGGTCAGGTAGTAGATACGGTCGTAATGCAGCTCTACTTCTGAAAGATCGCCCTTTTCCATTGCACTGAGGAAATCGGAATAGGTGGTCTCGGTGTACTGGCTTTTCACTACCGCGTTGTAGACCAGGCTGATCAGCAGGATAATGGCCACGGTGATAACCAGGGTGACCCATATGCTGCGGGGCTTTTTGTTTTCACCGGGCTTGTCGGTGGGTTTGGGATCGGTGGGCTTGTTTTCCATATCTGTGCCTCCTTCGGGGAGAAAATTCATAGTTTTGCTTATTATATCATAAGTTTTCGCTTCCTGCAACGAACGATTCCGGATATGGAGTTAAATTTCTGTTAATTTATAGGAAAATTTCCACGGCGGAGAAAAAGCTGTTGAGAAAACGGAAAGCTTCTGCTATAATGATACCATCTATACTTATAAGCAAACATCGTGAGGGTGTGCAATATGAAAAAAATGAATGATAATCGTCGCCGCACAGCACCTGCTGTGCCGGTGGAAGAAATCGAGGGCCAGCTGGAGGGCCGCAATGCGCTGACAGAAGCGCTGCGCAGCGGCAGAACGGTGGACAAGGTGTTTATCGCCGCCGGCGAGACCGATCGGGGCCTGCAGCGGCTGGCTGCGCAGGCAAAAGAGGCCGGCGCCGTGGTGGTTCCCGTTGACCGCCGCAAGCTGGATATGATGTCCGCCACCCGCGCCCATCAGGGCGTTATCGCGTTGGCTGCAGCCCACGAATATGTGAGCATTGACGATATTCTGGAGGAGGCTGCCTCCCGGGGAGAAACGGCCCTGATCGTGATCTGCGATGAGCTGGCTGATCCTCACAATCTGGGCGCAATTATGCGCTCTGCCGAATGTGCCGGTGCCCACGGTGTCATTATCCCCAAGCGCAGAAGCGTTGGCCTGACGGCTACTGTCGCCAAAGCCTCTGCCGGTGCCATCGAATATATGAAGGTGGCAAGAGTCACCAATATCAACACCGCCATTGCTGAGCTGAAGGAAAAGGGCGTTTGGATATTCGGCACTGCGGCGGAAGGCTCAATCCCCATGTATAAAGCAGATCTGACCGGCCCCACGGCCATTGTGATCGGCAATGAGGGACAGGGAATGAGCCCGCTGGTGCAGAAAAACTGTGATGTGACGGTGCATATTCCGATGAAAGGACAGATCTCGTCCTTGAATGCTTCTGCTGCTGCGTCCATTTTGCTCTATGAAGCGGTGCGCCAGCGCTTGGGATAAGGAGGATTGCCAATGGATGATGAAAAAAAGGAACTGCAGGCGGAAGCAGAAGACAGCTTCAGTCTGGAGGATATCCTAAAAGAATTCAGCGACCCCTCCCAGCCGTTTGAGCCGGAAGAGGATGTGCTGATCTGGGACGGAACGATCCCGGAAATTTCAAATCCCTCTGCGGCATTCCCCTCAGACACCATCCGTATGGGCGATATTACCCGTGCGGTGCGTCAGGAGCTGGGCGAAACGCCTGCCCCGGAGCAGACGGTGCGCTTCACGCCGGTTGGCGGAGAAGAGGAGGAAGCGCCCAAGCCCCTGATCTATCAGGCTGCGGATGTGCCCCCCAAGGCAGAGCCCTATTCCGACGAATGGGAGCCGGAATACGAGCAGCCCATCAGCGAATATGTCCCCCAGGAGCCCATTGTGTTCCGGCCCAAGTCCCGGCTGCACGAGCTGAAGCACAAGCTGGTGGAGGGCCCGGAAAAGCGGTATTATCAGCTGTCGGAGCTGGGTCTCGGCAAACTGCAGCTGGCGATTTTGATCAATTTTGCGGTTTTCCTGGTGGCTGCAGGTGCGGCGGTGCTGTATGCAATGGGTAAGGTGAGCCCGGAGCGGATGCGGATGCTGGTGTTTGGCCAGTTTTTGGCGCTGATGCTGTCAGCGCTGCTGGGCAGCTATCAGCTGATCGAGGGCGTGGCAGATCTTCTGCACAAGCGCTTTACGCTGAATACCCTGCTGGTATTCAGCGCCATTGCCTGCGCAGCGGATGCGGTCATCTGCCTGCAGGTACAAAGAGTACCCTGCTGCGCAGCCTTCTGCCTGAATATGACGATGTCACTGTGGAGCGCATATCAAAAGCGTAACACCGAAATTTCCCAGATGGACACCATGCGCAAGGCCACCCGGCTGGACAGCCTGGTCAGCACGGAAGATTATTATGAGGGTCTGCCCGGCATTTTGCGCGGTGAGGGCCAGGTGGAAGACTTTATGGACCATTACAACGCGCCCTCCGGTGCGGAAAAAGTGTTTTCCGTGTACGCCGCAGCGGCGCTGGCGGTCAGCTTGATCTGCGGCGTTGTGGGCATCGTTATGGGCTCTGTGCATCTGGGCGTTCAGGTGCTGTGCACCAGTTTGCTGGTGGCGACACCTGCCACGATGTTTATTACCTTAAGCCGCCCGATGGCGCTGCTGCAGCGCAGGCTGCACAAGCACGGATCTGTGATCTGCGGATGGCGCGGCGTGCGGGGCTTGAGCAGATCGCTGGCATTTCCTCTGAAGGACACAGATCTGTTCCCCATGGGCACAGCAAAGATGAACGGCGTTAAGTTCTACGGCAGCCGCAGCCCTGATGAGGTGGTGGCATACGCCACAGCGCTGATCAATGCCGACGGCGGCACGATGGCGCTGCTGTTCCAGCAGCTTCTGGACAGCCGCAGCGGTTACCATTACGATGCCGAAAATGTGCAAAGCTATAACGGCGGCATTGGCGGTGAGGTGCAGGGCGAGTCTGTTCTGGCCGGCACGCTGGCCTTTATGCAGAGCATGGGCGTGGATATGCCGGAAGGCACCCGGGTCAGCTCTGCCATCTATGTGGCCATTGACGGCAGCTTGAGCGGTGTGTTTGCGATCACTTACGGCAAGGTCAGAACGGCAACGGTGGGACTCAATACGCTGTGCGCATACCGGGGTCTGACACCGGTGATGACCACCAATGATTTTATGCTGTCGGACAGCTTTATCCGCAGCCGCTTTGGCGTCAATGTAAAGCGGATGGCATTTCCGGAGCGCGGAGTACGGGAGGAACTCTCCGGCCGCCAGCCGGAGGAAAATGCACCTGCCCTGGCGCTGACGACCCGGGACGGTCTGGCAGGTATGGCCTATACGGTCACCGGTTCCAGAGCGCTGAAAGCAGCGGCAACGGTGGGCGCGGTCATTCATCTGGCCGCCGGTATTTTGGGCCTGGTGATCATGCTGGTGCTGGCAATTATCGGCGCTTACGATCTGCTGACACCGACCAATATTTTGCTCTTTGAGCTGATCTGGATGATTCCCGGTCTGCTGGTGACCCAGTGGACGAGATTGGTTTAAAAGGATATCTTCCCCGGAGGCAGTTGCCTCCGGGGATTCTTTGTGTAGGATGCTGTGGAAAGGGTTGGTGAATTGTCTGTTTTGCACAGAGAAACAACTGTCCATCCGCCAATTTCACCAATTTTGCACTTTGACGAAAATTTCCGTTGAAATCTCCGGTTCCTTCGTGTATAATTACTTTATTGCGGTGTTTCCACCGCTGAAAGGAGATTTGATTTATGTATACAGCCAATTCCATTCGCAATGTCTGCTTGCTGGGCCATAGCGGCAGCGGCAAAACTGCTCTGGCAGAAAGTTTGCTTTATATGACCGGTGCTATCGACCGTATGGGCAAGAACGCTGACGGCAATACCGTCTGCGACTTTGATCCTGAGGAGATCCGCCGTAATATTTCCATTTCTACCGCTGTAGTTCCTCTGGAATACAAGAATGTTAAGATCAACCTGCTGGATACCCCCGGTGCATTTGATTTCTCCGGTGCGGTTATGGAAGCGCTGCGCGCTGCGGATGCAGCGATCCTGGTCTGCTCCGCCAAGGATGGCATCACCGTCGGCTTCGAGAAAGCCTGGAAATACTGCGAAGAGCGCAATATGCCCCGCTTTGTCTACATCTCCAAGGTAGACGAGGAAAACTCTGACTACAATGCCACCTTTAACGCTCTGCGCGAAAAGTACGGCAACAAGATCGCTCCCGTGGTCGTTCCCATTTGGGATGGCAACCGCAAGATCACCGGCATCATTGATGTGCTGAACAAGCGCGCCTACGAGATGAACAGCCTGAGGCGCGTTGAGATCGCTGTTCCCGAGGACAAGACTTCTGTTATCGAAGAGTTTAACGATGCGCTGAAGGAATCCGTCGCGGAGACCAGCGAGGAGCTGATGGACAAGTTCTTCGGCGGCGAGGACTTTACTTATGCGGAAATGATCAAGGGTCTGCACACCGGCGTCATCGACAAGACGCTGTACCCGGTTCTGTGCGGCTCTGCTATGACCTGCCTGGGCAGCCTGATGCTGATGGATCAGATCATCTCTTTGTTCCCCAACCCCGTTGAGGGGAACTACCACAAGGCAACGCTGGCTGACGGCACCACCGAGGAATTCGTGGTTTCTCCCGGCGGCGTTCCCTCTGCCTTTGTTTGGAAGACCGTTTCCGACCAGTTCGGCAAGTATTCCTTCATCAAGGTGCTGTCCGGTGAGATCACCTCTGATACCACTCTGGTCAACGCCCGTACCGGCGAAACCGAGAAGCTGGGCCGCCTGTATACCATGTGCGGCAAGAAGAACACCGAGATCAAGGCTCTGAGCTGCGGTGACATCGGTGCCATCGGCAAGATGGACAAGGTCAAGACCGGCGATACCCTGTGCGATCCCCGCAAGGTGGTCAGCCTGAAGGGCATTCCCTATGCGCCTGCCTGCTACTCTATGGCCATTGCGCCCAAGACCCGCGGCCAGGAAGAAAAGGTGGGCACCGGCCTGAACCGTCTGAACGAGGAAGATCCCTCCTTCAGCCTGGTCAACAATGCCGAGACCAAGCAGCTGGTGCTCAGCGGCACCGGCGATCAGCAGCTGGATGTTCTGGTTTCCAAGCTGAAGTCCCGCTTCGGCGTTGACGCTGTCCTGAGCCCTGCCAAGGTCGCTTACCGCGAGAAGATCAAGAAGAAGGTCGAGGCACACGGCCGTCATAAGAAGCAGACCGGCGGCTCCGGCCAGTTCGGTGATGTTTGGGTCCGCTTTGAGCCCCAGGAGGAGCAGGACGATCTGATCTTCGCAGAAGAAGTCTTCGGTGGCTCCGTTCCCAGAAACTTCTACCCCGCTGTTGAAAAGGGCATTCAGGAAGCAGTCCAGAAGGGTCCCCTGGCAGGCTATCCCATGGTTGGCCTGAAGGCTGTTTTGTACGATGGCTCCTACCACCCCGTGGACTCCAACGAAATGGCATTTAAGTTGGCTGCGATCCTGGCATTCAAGGAAGCTATGCCCAATGCCAACCCCACTCTGCTGGAGCCCATCGGCAGCCTGGCAGTTACCGTTCCTGAGGACTATGTCGGCGACGTTATGGGCGACCTGAGCAAGCGCCGCGGCCGTCCTATGGGTATGAATCCCGACTCCGACGGCAACACCGTCATCGAGGCGGAAGTTCCCATGGCCGAGATGAGCAGCTACGCCATCGACCTGCGTGCAATGACCCAGGCCCGTGGCTCCTTCACCCTCAGCTTTGAGCGCTATGAGGAAGTCCCCAAGGCAAATCAGCAGAAGATCATTGACGAGGCCAAGAAGGACGAAGACTAATTTGATACCTGAAAAGCGGTGCAGCTTCGGCTGCACCGCTTCTTATTTTCTGTCATTGCGAACCAGTAACCGATGTAACCGGTGTGGCGATCTCCTGTGATTTTGGGGGATTCCCACCACCGGTCTGCGAACGGGTCTCAGAATGACACCGGTTTTTGTGGTGGAAATATGAAACGAAATGTGCTATAATGCAAAGAGAAACTTAGGAAAGGGGGAGGCCGTATGCTTCCGCAGGCATTTTTAGACAGAATGAAAAGGCAGCTGGGGGAGGAATACCCGGATTTTTTGGCCAGTTTGGAAAGACCCCGGGCGGTGGCACTGCGCTTTAATCCCCTGAAGGGCGAGAAGCCGGCGCTGGATTTTGTAGGGGAGAATGTGCCCTGGGAGCCGATGGGATATTACTATGACCCCATCGCCAGACCCGGTCTGCACCCTTATCACGAGGCAGGCGTATACTACTTACAAGAGGCAAGTGCCATGGCGCCGGTACAGCTTCTGGATCCCCAGCCCGGTGAGCGCGTGTGCGATCTGTGTGCGGCACCCGGCGGCAAGACCACCCAGATCGCCGGCCGTATGGCAGGGGAGGGGTTACTGCTTTGTAATGAGATCAATCCCAAACGCGCAAGGATTTTGTCCCGCAATATTGAACGAATGGGCGTTGCCAACGGGCTGGTCACCAATGAGCATCCCGGAAAGCTGGCACAAAATCTGCCGGAATATTTCGACCGGGTGCTGATCGATGCACCCTGCTCCGGCGAGGGAATGTTCCGCAAGGAAGAAGCCGCGGTGACGGATTGGAGCCAGGAGACTGTGGAAATGTGCGCCCGGCGGCAGGCGGAGATCCTGGATTCCGGCGCGGCGATGCTGCGCCCCGGCGGACGGCTGGTGTATTCTACCTGCACCTTCGCACCGGAGGAGGATGAAACGGCGGTAGCGGAATTTTTGCGCCGTCATCCCGAATTTGAGCCGGAGACAGTCTGCGCGCCCTGGTTTGAAAAGGGCGAAAATGGTGCATTCCGGATGTGGCCCCATAAGCTGCTGGGGGAGGGGCATTTTGCGGCCGTTTTGCGCAAAAAGGGAGAAAAAGAGACGCCGTATCAGAAAAATACCGGCGAGAAGCTGCCAAAATCCTGGCAGGAGTTTGCAAAAGAGCTTGGGATCCGCCTGCCGGAGGGCAAGGCGATCACCTTTGGCGAAAATCTGTTCTGGGCACCGGAGGCATTGCCCCAGTTGCGGGGTCTGAAAGTCCTGCGCCCCGGTCTGGAACTGGGAATCGTGAAAAAAGACCGCTTCGAGCCTGCCCATGCATTGGCGCTGTGGCTGAAAAATTGCACAAACAGGGAAGATCTTGCGCCGGACAGCGAGAAAATTGCAGCCTATATGCACGGCGATGTGATCGCTTCGGAGAAAAAAGGCTGGTGTCTTGTGACCGTAGGCGGTTATTCTCTGGGCTGGGGAAAGGGTGATGGCCGGGTGCTGAAAAACCATTATCCCAAAGGATTGCGTCGAATGGGATGAAATATCACTTTACATAATCACAATTGTGTGATATAATCAAAGAAACTATTGAAATAGTTTTTATTATGATTTTTCGCAAGGAGAGGATCATCCTTGGCTAGATATGAAATTTTGGGCGGCACTCCGCTGAACGGCACCATTACCGTCAGCGGCGCGAAGAATGCCGCAGTGGCAATTTTGCCGGCGACGCTGCTGGTTGCCGGGCCTTGCCGGATTGAAAATGTTCCGGATATCTCGGATGTGCGCATCCTGCTGACCATTTTGGAACGGATGGGCGCAGATGTTCAGTACCCGGAAGAAAATACTGTGATTATCGACTGCTCCGGTGTAACCTGTACGGAGCCGGATGCGGAATTGGTCAAGAAGATGCGTGCCAGCTATTATTTGATGGGCGCGCTGCTGGGCCGTTTCCATAAGGCTCATGTGGCATTGCCCGGCGGCTGTAATTTTGCATCCCGTCCCATTGATCAGCACATCAAGGGCTTTGCGGCGCTGGGTGCGGATGTGGAAGAAACGGAAGAATATGTGGATCTGGCACCGGGTGCCTATGATCTGCAGGGCGGCCGTGTCAGCCTGGATATCGTCAGCGTTGGTGCAACGGTCAATATTATGCTGGCGGCCACACTGCTGCCCGGCACTACGGTGATCGAAAATGCTGCAAAAGAGCCCCATATCGTTGACCTTGCCAACTTCCTGAACACTATGGGCGCCAATATTTCCGGCGCCGGTACAGATACCGTCAAGGTGCGCGGTGTGCAGGCGCTGAAGGGCGGCACCTATGCCATCATCCCCGACCAGATCGAGGCAGGTACATATATGGCCGCGGCGGTTGCCACCGGCGGCGATGTGCTGGTACGCAATGTTATTCCCAAGCATATGGACTGCATCACCTCCAAGCTGGAGGAAATGGGCGCGGAGGTCATTGATTATGACGATGCCATCCGGATCAGAGCCGGCGGCAAGATCCGCAACACCACGGTCAAGACCCATCCCTATCCCGGCTTCCCCACAGATATGCAGGCGCAGATCTGCGTATGTATGGCGCTGGCCTCCGGCATCAGCCGCCTGACGGAGAGTGTGTATGAGACCCGTTTCTTCGGCTACTGCACAGAGCTGGAGAGTATGGGTGCAGATATCCAGATCAATGGAAAAACTGCCATCATCACCGGTACGCAGAAGCTCTACGGTGCTACTGTCAGCGCCCACGATCTTCGGGCAGGTGCGGCGCTGGTGATCGCCGGCCTGGCGGCAGAGGGTGTGACCTTTGTGAAGAATATCCACTATGTGGAGCGCGGCTATGAGCACCTGATCGGCAAGCTTACCGCCCTGGGCGCGAAGATCCGCAGAATTGAAGATTAAGAAAAAGGATCGGTTGCAAAACCGATCCTTTTTGAATTTGCCCATATGTTAAAGCGTGTGCAAATATTTCCTTGTATAACTCCATATATTCCTCCTAACGGCGACAGGGGGATTATATCCCCTTAATTATGAGGATTATAAACCCCATAATAGAAAATGTCAAGATAAAAGGGGAGGGATAAGCTGTGATCATTTACGATAAACTTTGGGCCACAATGGAAAAGAAAGAGGTTTCCACCTATTGGCTTCGTGAAAAATGCGGAATTGACCGCAAAACCATTCGGCGTCTTCGCGCCAACGACAATATCGAAACGAAGACTTTGAACAAGCTATGCAGCGCATTGAATTGCAAGTTGGAGGATATTGCGCAGTTTGTTCCTGATAAAAATACGGACTGACCATATATTGAAAGGAGCGGCTAAGCCGCTCCTTTTTGCTATAAAAAGCCTCCCTTGTGTAAAGGGAGGTGGCACGGCGTTAGCCGTGACGGAGGGAGAGAATTCTCTCCCCCAGTCAAAAATCGAAGATTTTTGACAGCCCCCTCGTCAGAGGGGGCCTTTAAATAATGTTAGTCGTAAAGTCCGGCGGACAGATACCGCTCGCCGGAGTCAGGGAATAAAGTCACAATGGTTTTGCCTGCGAATTCGGGGCGTTTTGCCAATTCCCGGGATGCGCACAGCGCCGCACCGGAGGAAATGCCGATCAGCAGACCCATTTTCTGGGCCAATTCCCGGGCTGCGGAAATTGCGTCCGCATCGGCAACCGGAATGATACCGTCGATAACCGAGGTGTCCAGAACTGCCGGCACGAAGCCTGCGCCGATGCCCTGAATGCCGTGCTTGCCGGCTTTGCCGCCGGAAAGAACAGGGGAAGCCGCCGGCTCTGCGGCGATGATACGGATGTTGGGATTCTTGGATTTCAGGAATTGTCCCACGCCGGTAACAGTGCCGCCGGTGCCTACACCGCAGACGAAGGCGTCGATTTTACCCTCTGTATCCGCCCAGATCTCCGGGCCGGTGGTGGCAAAATGCGCCTGGGCATTGGCGTCGTTGCAGAACTGGTCGGGAATAAAGCTGTTGGGCAAAGAAGCGGCAAGCTCCCTTGCTTTTGCAATGGAGCCGGTCATTCCCAGCCCACCGTCGGTCAGCACCACCTCGGCGCCGTATGCCTTCATCAGCAGCTGCCGCTCCTTGCTCATAGAGTCCGGCATTACGATGATGCAGCGGTAGCCCTTAGCGGCGGCAATGGCGCAAAGGCCGATGCCGGTATTGCCGGAGGTGGGCTCGATGATCACGGTGTTTTTGGTCAAAAGTCCTTTTTCCTCCGCGTTTTGGATCATAAAAGCAGCGGCCCGGTCTTTCACAGAGCCGGCGGGGTTGCAGCATTCCAGCTTGGCCAGAATGCGGGCGTTATCGTTACACAGCTGAAGAAGCGGCGTGTTGCCGATGAGCTGCTGCATAGATGTGAAGATCATTTTTCTGCCTCCGCACAAAGAGATTGTCTATATTATAGGATATACAAAGCGTAAAAGTCAATGCAGCCAGATTGACTTTCCTAACAGAATATGGTATAAAACTCAAAAAGGAGGGCGCATATGGATACCACGGAAAAGCAAATTGAAAAAATTGTAGACACCATACTGGCCGATTATGAATGCGGCCGGGATATTGACCGGATCGACCTGAACTGTCAGCCGGATCGGGATACCGTAGTGGATATGATCGAAAAACTGCGCCGCATCGTTTTCCCCGGCTTCTCCCGGGAGAAAAATTACCGCATCTACAACGCAAGACACAACCTCTCAATGCTGATGGAGGATGTGATGTTCAACCTCAGCCGCCAGATCGCGCGTGTTCTGGGGGATGAGGAAACGGGAAAAGCGCTGAGCCTTCGCTTCTTCAGTCAGATCCCCAAGGTGCGGGCTATGGTGCAGACCGATCTGCAGGCCGCCTTTGACGGCGATCCTGCCGCCAGCGGCAAGGAGGAGATCATCTTCTCTTATCCCGGACTGTTTGCCATAACCGTGTACCGTCTGGCCCATGAGCTGCATACGCTGGGCGTGCCTATGCTTCCCAGAATGATGACAGAATATGCCCACAGCATTACCGGCATTGATATTCACCCCGGCGCTGCCATCGGTGAATACTTCTTCATTGACCACGGCACCGGCATCGTCATCGGCGAGACCACGGTGATTGGCAAAAATGTGAAGATCTACCAGGGCGTGACCCTGGGAGGCCTTTCCACCAAGGGCGGTCAGAGCCTGCGGGGCAGCCGCAGACACCCTACCATTGGGGACAATGTGACCATTTATGCCAATGCCACCATTTTGGGCGGCGATACGGTGATCGGCAGCGGCAGCGTCATTGGCGCCAGCGCATTTTTGACGGATTCTGTTGCACCGGATACCCGGGTCAGCATCGAAAGCCAACCCCTGCGCTTTAAGACAAAGCCGTAAAAAAGAATAAAAACCCCCTCTGACAAACGATGGCGCCAAGATGGTGTCATTGCGAACCAGTGACCGATGTCACTGGTGTGGCAATCCCCTAATATCCGGGAGATTCCCACGCCAGTGTGCGCACTGGCTCGGAATGACAGGTTATCTTAGCCTTCTGCCATCATTTGTCAGAGGGGGCTTTTACTTTCATTTAGTCTTCGAAGGTCAAAATGTCCTTGTAGCGATCCTTGAAAATGGCATAGACCGCATTCAGGACAGCTTCATCCTCAACGGAGAGATAATTTTCGTTTTCCTCATCCACGGGCTCGACTTCCAGAATGACGATCTCGGTAGCCAGCTCGTCGGCGGGCATCAGGATCAGGTATTCTTTGCTCTCGTACTCGATGCAGTCAAGATACTCAAAATCGGTATCCACGCCGTTTTCATCGGTCAGAGTCAGGATGCTGGACTGTTCCTCTTCGTTCAGCAGCTGCTTATCTTCCATAATAAAAACTCCTTTTCGTATCAAAATTTCTGGAATCATTATAGAATACCCGCACCGGCTTGTCAAGGGAATGGTGTGGGCATAGGCTGCGTTTACTTATATTTCCTGATATCAACGAAAATGGTACATATATAATAGAAAATGGCTAAATACCAAGAAATTTTATATCCTTTTTGGCTTTTTTCGTGTTATAATTGTAATATATTGCTATATACTCGGAGTTTGCGCCCTGCGCAATGTTTAGGAGGTCCGTTTATGAAAAAATTTGCCAGAATCGTCGCCATCATTCTGCTGGCCGGCTTGCTGTTGGGTATTATTCTGCCCAATATCATAGTCAACGCGGCAGAAACGGATGCCAATTTGGGGGTTGACCCTGTCAGCGGCGAGGATACCGTCAGCGGCACAGAGGTCGACCTGTCCGACGCATTCACCAGCAGCAGTAACTGGACCACTGCGCCCAGCAGTATTTCCGGCGGCGTGATGACCCACAACGGCTTCTCTACCTACACCGGTGAGAAATTCAGCCAGGATTCCATTTTTGAATTCGACCTGATGATCCCGCTGGATGTGGAAAAGGAATGGGTAGCCTTTGCTTTTAAGACTCAGAACCCGGGCACCATGTGCATCAGCGGCGGTACGGAGTACTATGTCGGCTTTAATACCGACGATGTTGAGGTGCAGAAATTCGTCAATGGCACCCGTACCGTATTCTACGGCGATGTAGATGGCTTTGACGCTACATACGGCGTTCTGTCCAACGATTACTTCACCCCCAATGAATTCCACAGCATCCGCGTCGGCGCCATCAACGTCACCGACGGTGTCCGCTTCTTCATGTATGTGGACGGCAATCTGGTCTTTGATTTTGTGGATCTTACCGATACCATTACGGCTGACGGCTATTTCTCCGTCTACGGTATGACCAAGAGCATCAGTCTGCGTGCGTTTACCGATATTCAGAAAGCCCCCACCGAGGATCCCGATACTCCCGTTTATACGCAGATCAGCCTGAGCGGTACTGTGGTGGGCTGCTGCTCTGGCAATTCTGCAACCCAGAGTGATCTTAGCAAGCTGTCTTGGTATTCCGACAATCGCCCAAGTTGGCGCGACCTGAATCTCTTTGTGGATGGAAACACGGCTAATCAGGTAAACTGGGGTGTTGATTCCGGAGAAAGAGCGGACGTCTATCTGGATCTTTCTAACAATGCTGACGGTTATACGACGGCAGATCAGCTGAAGGTTTATAGCGGCGGCTATGTGGAAGTTTCTGAGATTACGGTGATATTGTTGCTGGCAGACGGCTCTACGGTGGAGAAGACCTTCACTACCGACTGGTCTACCGGCAGCGCAGGTGACGATGTTCTGGTTTATACCTTTGATCAGACCTATGATCTGGTAGGCCTATACATTTGGGAGTCTGAAAACGAGTATGCTTCTATTGGCGAAATCGAGTTGTGGAAGAACACAAACAGCGGATCCGTGACGGATCCTACGGACCCCACCGATCCCACCGATCCTACCGAGCCCACCACCGCACCGACGGAGCCTACGGTTACCCCCACAGTTCCCGCAACCGGCACTTGGCTGGATGCGATTCCCGAGTCTTCCATTACGCCTCACGTCGGTGATTACCTCAACGGCGATCTGGAGACCTTAAGCCCCGGTGTTTCCGGCGAAGAGGAATACCTGACCGATGCTCACGTGGGTACCGCCGGCTGGATCGGCACCAAGGGCAAAGCCTCCAACAAGATCCAGGCTGTGCTGCTTGAACTGAACGACACCAAAACCGTGGGCGGCGTGGAGCTTACCGCAAGAGCAGGCGACTACATCACCGAGTTTGATATTCAGGTGCTGGACACCAGCGGCGTCTGGCAGACGGTGAAAAGCGTTACAAGCAATCCCTTTACCGACGGCTATACGGTAATGTTCACCTTTGATCCCGTTGTGGGTACAGATGTCCGCATTTTGGTCTACGATTGGGAATATTCCGGCTCCAACAATTACCCCATGCTGATGGAGATCACGGTCTACGAGTGCAAGACCGGCGAAGCCCTGGTGAAAGTTCCCGTTACAAGCGTAACCGCGGATAAATCCGCCAATCCCAGCCAGCATACTGTGGACAAGATCTTTGATGGCGATAAGAAGGAAGGCATTTTTGCGGTTTCCTCCGGCTCTCTGCCGGTCAAGATCCTGGTAGATCTGACGGATGAAGACGGCAACCCTGCCAATGTGGCAAGAATGAAGCTGTTTGCCTATGCTTCTGCAGAGTACACAGCGAAAAATATTACGGTGGAGGTGCAGACCGCCGAGGACGGCGACTGGACACAGCTCTATTCCGGCAATGCCTACACCACCGGCTTTACGGACACCTTTGTGCTGGATTTTGATCAGGCTTATGATGCCTACGCGCTGCGCCTGACCGTTTCCTCCACCCTCAGCGATTACCTGATCATTCCCGAGGTGGAGCTGTACGGCTACGAGCGCGACGACACCATCCTGGTTGGCGGCACTTACAGCATCCACCTGGTTGAGCCTTGGGCACTGCGTGTCAATGTCCGGTTTGCTAAGAACACCATCGACAAGCTGATCCCCGTTTCCGAGTTCACCTCCTACGGCACATACGCCATCATCGGCAACAAGTTCGAAGGCACTACCGCAGAAGAGCTGATGACTGATCCCGATGCGATCCACTACAGCAGCACGCTGGGCAATGTGGTTGCCGGAGAAACCAGCTTCCGTTTTGACTTCTATGACGGCTTGTATGCATATAACCTGAACGAGAGCGTCTATTGGGTTGCTTACTTCGTAACTGCTGAGGGCACCCACTACACCAGCGTCCAGAGCAAGTCTTTGACGGATGTTGCAGACAACCTGCTGGGCAAGGATACCGTCTCCGCAGAGGAGAAGGCAGTTCTGGAATCCATGAAGGATCTGAACGAGGCTGTTATCGCTCTGCGCGGTGCGGATGCAAACCTGGGCAATGTTTACGCCGCAGGTGCTGCTAATCCTGGCACTCTGGGCGATAGAAATACCGGCTACCAGTTCGGTACTTCCAGCCAGATCAAGCTGATCGAGCCTTGGGGCGTGAAAGTCAGAGTTCTGATGCGTGAGAAGAGTGCAGCTGCAGGTGTCTACGCAGACTATGAGAATGCGGACGACTACGGCCTGATCTTCTTCCACGACAAGACCGGCAAGTACAACGGCACCATGACCGCTGAGCAGATGAATGCTGAGGATGGCGCACTGGTTTACAGCAAGCTGGAGGGCAATGCAGCCATCAGCGCAAACGGTGTAACCGCGGTTTACGACCACGAGATCTACACCTACCAGCTGGATACCAAGCTGTACTGCCTGCCTTACATTGTTGTGGATGGCGAGTACTACTACCCCGCCAACGCGACCTGCTGGAACCTGCTGGCAGAGATGAACGAGTTTGCCGAAAATGAGAGCCTGTCCGCTGAGGAGCGCGCTGTGTTTGAGGCAATCATCAATTATTATAACAGCGTTATTTTGCAGCAATCCGTTGCTGGAGCATCGCATACTTGGGTCGAAACAAGCTTAGCAGAAGCGGTTGCAGATTTTCAGGAAAAGCACGCAGGGACAAGCTTAGAAACGGCGTACGGTCAATATGAGAACCATACCGAGTTTCTGTGTGAGCAATGTTCTTCCTGCTCCACAATTGATGTAGAATCCATTCGTTATATGTACAGTCAGCAGGAGATCGCAGAAAAGATGCTGGCGCTGGTCAATGCGGAAAGAAAGAAACTGGGCTACCCGGAGCTTGAAATGGATGAGCCGTTATTGGAAATCGCGGCTGTAAGAGCAGAAGAAATTTCGACGGAGTTTGACCATTCGGGATCTGATGTCTGCGGCGCGGCAGAAAATATTGCGGTGGGCACAAGCGATTCTGTGTATAATGATGCGATTCAGTTCTTTTTTGACAATTTCTACGCATCTACCGATGGATACAAGGAAAACATGTTGGCAGAGGATGCCAAATATTTTGGCTGTGACATCTATTGGGATGGCTCTTCGCTGTACTGTGTACAGCTGTTTTGGACGGATGCGAACAAGGCCTCCCACGACAAGCTTTCATTTACTCCTGTGACGCGATTCCTGGTGGCATCCGATACCCATGTCTCTTCTTCCGGAGATGCACAATGCCAGCGAATTACAACAATGTTCAACGAGGTCTATGCGCTGAGCAATGCAAATCAATATTACAATAATCTCGATGCCGCTATTTTTGCCGGCGATCTGACGAATACCGGCACAGAAGCCCAATTCGATGCGTTTGCAGCGACCACGCAAAACGCTTTGCGGGGCAACACACAACTGCTTGCTGTTGCTGCAAAGAGTCACGACTGCAGCAGTATGGGAGCCGATGCGATTGCGTATTTTTCGGAGCTGTTGGGACAATCCAGCGATTTCCATGTAGTCATCAACGGATACCATTTGATCGGCATTTCTGCTTCCAATACCAGCGCGCATTATACCAGCGCACAGGTTGAATGGCTGGATGCTCAGCTTCTGGAAGCGACGCAGGATGCACCCGAACAGCCGGTCTTCGTTTTCCAGCACGAGCATATTTCCGATACGGTATTCGGCAGTTATGAACAAGACGGCTGGGGTATGGATACCTTCAGCGCAGTGGTGGAAAAATATCCGCAGGTAATTGATTTCTCCGGCCACTCTCACTATCCGGCAAATGATCCGCGCAGTATCTGGCAGGGCACTTACACTGCGGTTGGAACCGGCGGCTTGTATTATGCGGAATTCACCGTAGATGATGAAAACTGCATTCATCCTGACGGGTATGATACGGTTGCGCAGGCGCTGATCGTTGAAATTGATGCCGAGAACCGTGTGCTTGTCAAGGTGCTGGATGTCACCGCGAACAGAATTCTTTGTTCCTATCTGATTGATAATGTTACTTCTACCAACAAGCAAACCTATTCTCACGAGGTAAGAGAGGATGCGGCCGAGGCACCCACCTTTGCCGATAATGCGCAGTTGACGGTGCAAAAATCCGGAACGACCACCAAGATCACTGTGCCGCAGGCAAGTGTTGCTGCGAACAGCGACAACGAAGTGTATTTGTATCGCCTGACGGTCACGGATGCAAACGGCAATGTTTTGCTGACGGATTGGGAGTTCTCCCAGTATTATTTTGCAGACCGTCCCGATTCCATTACATTTTCCGTTCAGCTTCCCAGTAATGCAACGAATATTTCGGTTGCCGCGGAAGATGTATGGGGACATTTGAGCGAACCGCTTACGGCAGATGTATAGTACAATGAGACCCTGCCCACTGAGGAAACTGCAGTCTTTGATGTTATGCTGCACATGCACACCTCTGGCAAAGTTAAACTGAACACCTAACCCAATACTGGCAAAATGCCCTCCTGATGCCCTGCATCAGGGGGCATTTTTGTTGCTTTTTCTTGGGAAATATACTTGATTTTCGTATAAAATCGAAATATAATGTAGTATAAGCAAAAATATTGGCGTATTTGCGCCCAATCCAAAAAGGAGAGAAGAAAAAATGAAGAGAAGAGTAGCATTATTGCTGATTGTTGCACTGATCCTCAGCTTCATCCCGGCAATCGTTGTCAACGCGGCTGATACCGTCACAGCAACGATTACCTTTGACAACACCAGCAAACGGACTGTGTTTAACACAAGCCAGCAGGTCTGGGTAGAAGACGGCATAACAGTAACCAACGATAAGGCTTCCGGTAACAATATCGCTGATTACTCGAATCCTGCTCGTTTCTATGCAAACACAAAGCTGACCATAGAGTACCCCCAGATGACCCAAATGGTGATCACCTGCGGTTCGTCAACTTACGCTACGGCGATGAAGAACTCTATGGCAACTGTGTCCGGCGCAACGGCGACTGCCAGCAGCTCGACGGTTACAGTTACATTTGCTTCCCCTGTGGACGCTGTTGTTATCGCTTCAATGACCGCACAGTCCCGCGTGAAGAGCATTGTGATTACAGCAAATGTAGTGACGACCGACCCTGAAGATCCCACTGAGGCACCTTCCGAGGAACCCACTGAGGAACCCACCGAGGCTCCTACTGAAGCTCCCGTTCCTACTTACA
>JAFQRK010000001.1 GCA_017410075.1 Oscillospiraceae bacterium
AACGTGCAGGAAGTCATGGATCTGGCTCCTGTCGCTCACCTGGCTGCCATCGAGGGTAAGGTTCCCTTCCTGAACTTCTTCGACGGTTTCCGTACCTCTCACGAGATCCAGAAGGTCGCCGCATGGGATTACGAGGACCTGAAGGAAATGACCAACATGGAGGCTGTGGCCGAGTTCCGCAAGCACTCCCTGAACCCCGAGCGTCCCGCAATGCGCGGCTCCCACGAGAACGACGATATCTTCTTCCAGCACCGTGAGGCCTGCAACAAGTACTACACCGCTCTGCCCGCAGTTGTGGAAAAGTACATGGCCAAGGTCAATGAGAAGCTGGGCACCAACTACCAGCTGTTCAACTACTACGGCGCTGCCGATGCTGACCGCATCATCGTTGCCATGGGCTCTGTCAATGACGTCATCGAAGAGGTCATCGACTACCTGAACGCTCACGGTGAGAAGGTCGGTCTGGTGAAGGTCCGCCTGTTCCGTCCCTGGAGCTCCAAGCACCTGCTGGCTGCCATTCCCGAGACTGTTAAGAAGATCGCTGTTCTGGACCGCACCAAGGAGCCCGGCTCCCAGGGTGAGCCCCTGTACCAGGATGTCGTTATGGCTCTGGCCAAGGCTGGCAAGGCTGACATCAAGGTCATCGGCGGCCGTTACGGCTTAGGTTCCAAGGACACCACCCCCGCTTCCTTCTTCGCTGTCTATGAAGAGCTGAACAAGGAAGAGCCCAAGGAAGAGTTCACTCTGGGCATCGTTGACGACGTCACCTTCCTGTCCCTGGACGAGAAGGTATCCCCCAACACCGCTGCAGAAGGCACCATCGAGTGCAAGTTCTGGGGTCTGGGCGGCGACGGCACTGTCGGCGCAAACAAGAACTCCATCAAGATCATCGGTGACCACACCGACAAGTATGTGCAGGCTTACTTCCAGTACGACTCCAAGAAGACCGGTGGCGTTACTGTTTCCCACCTGCGCTTCGGTGACAAGCCCATCAAGTCCCCCTACTACATCAACAAGGCTGACTTCGTCGCTTGCCACAACCCCTCCTACATCACCAAGGGCTTCAAGATCGTTCAGGATGTCAAGCCCGGCGGCGTATTCCTGATCAACTGCCAGTGGAATCTGGAGGAGCTGGAGCATCATCTGGATGCCGCTTCCAAGCGCTACATTGCTGAAAACAACATTCAGCTGTACACCATCAACGCCATTGACCTGGCTATCCAGGTGGGTATGGGCAAGCGCACCAACACCATCCTGCAGTCCGCATTCTTCTCCCTGGCAAATGTTATGCCCAGTGAAGAGGCAATCGGCTACATGAAGGAAGCTGCTGAGCGCTCCTATCTGAAGAAGGGCCGCGAGGTTGTTGACTGCAACTGGAAGGCCATCGACGCAGGCGCCACCGCTTACACCAAGATCGATGTCCCTGCTTCCTGGAAGGATGCCGAGGTTACCAAGACCGACCTGACCCTGGAAGGTCCTGCCGACACCGTCAATGTGGTTAAGACCATTCTCAACCCCGTTGGCAAGATGGACGGCTACAGCCTGCCCGTTTCCGCATTCGACGGTCTGGCCGACGGTCAGTTCCCCCTGGGTGCTTCCGCTTACGAGAAGCGCGGCGTTGCCGTCACCGTTCCTCACTGGGACGAGACCAAGTGCATCCAGTGCAATAACTGCGCTTATGTCTGCCCCCATGCTACCATCCGTCCCTACGCTCTGACCGAGGCTGAGGCCGCTGCTGCTCCTGCAGGCGCACGCATCGTTCCCGTCAAGGCCGGCAAGGGCAAGGGCGTTTACTCCTACACCATGGCTGTTTCTCCTCTGGATTGCATGGGCTGCGGCGTCTGTGTCGGCGTCTGCCCCACCAAGGCCATTGCTATGGTTCCTCAGGAGCAGGAGCTGCCTGAGCAGGAAGTTTGGAACTACATGGTCTCCAAGGTCTCCCGCAAGGCTGATATGGAAGACAACACCGTTAAGGGCTCTCAGTTCCGCAAGCCTCTGCTGGAGTTCTCCGGCTCCTGTGCAGGCTGTGCCGAGACCAGCTATGCCCGTCTGGTGACCCAGCTGTTCGGCGATCGGATGTATATCTCCAACGCCACCGGCTGTTCCTCCATCTGGGGCGGCCCCGCTGCTACCTCTCCCTACTGCGTCAACGAGAACGGCCACGGCCCCGCCTGGTCCAACTCTCTGTTCGAGGACAACGCCGAGCACGGTCTGGGTATGTACACCGCTCAGGCTGTTATCCGCGAATCCCTGGCCAACAAGGTCCGCACCGTGATGGACACCACCGCTTGCGAGGAGCGTAAGGCTGCCTGCGCTGCTTGGCTGGATACCTTCAACGACGGCGAGGCCAACAAGGAAGCTACCAAGGCTCTGATCGCCAACCTGGAAGCAAAGGTCTGCTGCGACACCGTTAAGGACATCCTCTCCAAGAAGGAATACCTGAGCAAGAAGTCCATCTGGATTTTCGGCGGTGACGGCTGGGCATACGATATCGGCTTCGGCGGCGTTGACCATGTCCTGGCTTCCAACAAGGATGTCAACATCTTCGTCTTCGATACCGAGGTTTACTCCAACACCGGCGGACAGGCCTCCAAGGCTTCCAACCTGGGTCAGGTTGCTCAGTTCGCTGCCAACGGCAAGGAGACCAAGAAGAAGTCCCTGGCTGAGATCGCAATGAGCTACGGCTATGTCTATGTTGCTCAGATCGCTATGGGCGCAAATCAGGCACAGACCATTAAGGCTATCTGCGAAGCAGAAGCTTACAACGGTCCTTCCCTGATCATCGGCTATGCTCCCTGTGAGATGCACTCCATCAAGGGCGGTATGACTAACTGCCAGGCTGAGATGAAGAAGGCTGTTGAGTGCGGCTACTGGAATCTGTTCCGCTTCGATCCCTCCAAGGAGACCGGCAAGTTCCAGCTGGACAGCAAGGAGCCCAAGGATGGCTATCAGGAGTTCCTGATGAACGAGGCCCGTTACAGCCGTCTGACCCGTGAGTTCCCCGAGCGTGCAACCGAGCTGTTCGCCAAGAACGAAGCTGCTGCCAAGGAGCGTTGGGAGCACCTGCAGAAGCTGGTTGAAATGTACAAGGACTGATCCCCAATAATAAAACTCCCGATCTCAACTGAGATCGGGAGTTCTTTTTATATGGCTGTAAATTCAAAATCCTCGAATTTCAGCTTATCGCCCACATCCGCCCCAAAGGGCAGCAGCGCAATGGCCACCTCCGAGATCACACCGGTATCCTCATAGCGAACATAGGCGTAATCGCCGCGAATATCAATAATTGTGCAGATCATAGCTTTCCCCTGCGCTTTCTGATGATGCGGGCCAGCTTTTTCTTCTGCCGCTGCTCCCTAAACCGGGAACGCAGCTCAGGCGGCTGATCCTGCAGCTTTTCCAGGGGAATTCCCCTCTTTTCCAGGCGATTGTTGGTCACTTCTCTGATCAAGGCATATATCACAGACATCAGCGGGATCATTAAGAGCATACCGCCAATACCGGACATACTGCCGCCGACTGCAACCGCCAGCAGCACCCACATACCCGGCAAGCCGATGGAGGATCCCACGACTCTGGGATAGATCAGGTTGCCTTCGATCTGCTGCAGCACCAGGAACAGCACCACAAACCATACTGCCATCATCGGATTGTCCACCAGAATGAAGAACGCACCCACAGCGCAGCCGGCAAACGCACCCACGATAGGCACAAGAGCTGTGATCGCAATGATCACGCTGATCAGCGGAATATAGGGCATACGGAAAATCGTCATACTGACGGCAAACATCAGTCCCAGAATCAAAGCCTCCAGGCACTGGCCGGAAATAAAGTTGGAGAAAATGGTGTTGGACATCCGCAAAATACGCACCGCTTCATCGCCGGTGCGCTCCGGCAGAAACGCATACAGCAGCCGTCTTCCCTGCCGGGAAAGGATCTCCTTGCGGCTCAGACAGTACAGACCAAAAACGATACTCAGCACTGCGTTGAAAATACCGGTACCCAGGCCAACGACCGTGGTGATCGTCAGGCCCACAATGTTGTTCAGACTGCCGGTGATCCATGTGATGGATTTTTGGATCAGCTCCGACCAGTTAATCGAATCGAAGGTTGTATTGTTGCTCAGCCACTCCATCACTTCCGGATTCTCATTCAAATAGTTCACAGCAGTATCCTTCAGCCCGCTGAAGAACGCAGGAAGCTTTTCGATCAGGGACTCAACCGTTTCCTTGATCTGGGGCGCCAGCAGATATACCGCGCCGGTCAGCACCAGAAGCACCGCGACCACCGTCAAAACAATGGCCAGCGCCCTGCGCAGACCCGGCTTCTTTATGCCTTTAAGCAGCCGTTCAATGCCCCGCATCGGCACATTCAGCACGAATGCCAAAATCGCACCAACCAAAAACGGGGACAGAATATTCTTGACCGTGCTGAGAATGTTGGTAATGCGCTCCGGTGTATTCAGTACCCAATACAGCAAGATACATCCGACGATGCCCAGGAAGATCCTGCGCAGGGTCTTTTTATTCAGTTCCATTTGCATCCTCCTTTTGTTCTGATGCGATCCGTCGCATCGCTGCACACAGCGCATCCACACTTTCCTCCGTGGTGGCCCAGCTGGTGCAGAAGCGGATCGCCCTATGTGCCGCATCCACCCGATGCATCTCGGTAAAGGTAAATTCCTTGCTCAGCTCTTCCAAAAAAACATCTGAAAATATCGGGAAGATCTGATTGGTGGTGCACTCTGCCAGAGATGGTACATTCATTTCCCTGAGTGTGGCGCGGATCCGATCTGCCATTCGGTTTGCGCGAGCGCAGATGGCAAAATAAAGGTCGTTTTTAAACAGCGCGTCAAATTGCAAGCCCAGCTGCCAGCCCTTTGCCAGCATACCGCCGTGGCGCTTGATCAGATAACGGAAATCTTCCTTCAGCGCATCGTTGGTGATCACAGCCGCCTCGCCAAACATCGCGCCGCACTTGGTACCGCCAATATAGAACACATCGCACAGCCGTGCCATATCCGCCAGCGTCACATCGTTATCCCCGGCCGTTAGACCGTAACCAAGTCTGGCGCCGTCCACAAACAGATACAGCCCATATTCTCTGCACACGCTATACAGCGCTTCCAGCTCTGCCAGGGAGTAAATCGTTCCCAGCTCCGTGGGATTGGAAATGTATACCAGCTTGGGCTGTGCCATATGCTCCCGATCCGGGCTGGCTCTATGAAGCTGCACCAGCATCTGCACCTGCTCGGCAGTGATCCTTCCGTCATTTGTCGGCAGGGCAATCACCTTATGGCCGGTGGCTTCGATGGCGCCGGTCTCGTGGACATTGATGTGGGCAGTTTCCGCACCCACTGCCGCCTGATGCGGCCGCAGCGCCGCAGAGATCACCGTCAGATTGGTCTGTGTGCCGCCCACCAGAAAGTGGACATCCGCATCTTCCCTGCCACACAGCGCCTTGATCTTCGCCGCCGCTTTTTTACAGCAGGGATCTTCTCCGTAGCTGGGCATAGGCTGCTCGTGGTACTTGGTCATTTTTTCCAGCACCGCCCAATGGCACATATCGTGATAATCGTTGTGGAAATAAATCATAGCTTTCCCTCATCTTGCTTGTTTTTATTATCATATCGCATTGCAGAGGATTTTGCAAGTGGAGTCTTGCGCGCAAATTTGATCTTACATTCATCCAGTGAAATCGTTCGCTTTCGCTCACGGTGGAATAATTCGCTTTGTGAATTGTGATATTTTCTGCTATGCAGAAAGTGATATTAAAACCGCCCTTGTGGGGCGGTTTTAGTTGAAAAAGCCGAGTGCTTTCGCACTTGGCTTTTTCTGTGTAAGGACTATAAAAAAATATATTTTCCGTTTTAAGTATGACTTCGAACTCTCGCAGTTTTTAGTGAAGCATCGGCTGATGCCGATGTGATGTTATGCCTAACGGCATAGTGAAGTTTTGTGCTGTCGCACAAAGTGAAGTCAAGTGCGCTACTCACTTCCGCAGAAACTTCACTGTCCGCAGGACAACTTCACTTGCAAATGCAAACTTCACGCGCCGAACGGCGCACTTAGTTGAAAAAACGACAGGTCGAAACCTGTCGTTTTTTCTGGCAGGGGCACAAGGACTTGAACCCTGAGCCTACGGTTTTGGAGACCGCCGCTCTACCAATTGAGCTATACCCCTATATATAAAAGCTTTCGCTTAATTTTAGATGGTGGGCCCTCAGGGACTTGAACCCGGGACTATCCGGTTATGAGCCGGAGGCTCTGACCAACTGAGCTAAGGGCCCATATAGTCGGTGCTCGTCACACCATCACAAGCGGTATTGTACCACCGAAAATGCTTTCTGTCAAGCATAAATTAAGCCGGGAGGGTCTCCCCTCCCGGTCAAATTTTACAGCTGCTCAATTTCATCCAGCCAGACACGGCCGGAAGCATCGCTGGGCATCCGCCAGCTGCTTCTGGGACTCAGGCCAACGCTGCCAACTGCCGCGCCGTCCGGCACGCAATTGCGCTTAAACTGCTGGGTAAAGAACCGGCGATAAAAGGTCTTCAGCCACTTTTTGATCGTCTCACCGTCAAAATCGTCCTTAAATGCCCGGCAGGCCAGCGCATAGATCTTGGTAGGCGTAAAGCCAAAGCGCAGCAGATAATACAGGAAGAAATCGTGGAGCGCGTAAGGTCCGACGATATCCTCGGTCTGCTGGCTGATCTTGCCCTGGGCATCCGGCGGCAGCAGCTCCGGGCTGATAGGCGTGTCCAGAATATCCGCCAAAGTTGCCTTGGATGCGGCAAATTCCGGTCGCTGTGCCACAGTTTCAATGATCCAGCGGATCAGGGTCTTGGGAATGTCGCCATTGACGCCGTACATACTCATATGGTCGCCATTGTAGGTGCACCAGCCCAGCGCAAGCTCGCTGAGATCGCCGGTACCCACCACGATGCCCCCCACGATGCTGGCATAATCCATCAGGATCTGAGTGCGCTCCCGAGCCTGAGAATTCTCATAGGTGCCGTCGTGCCTGGATACATCGTGACCGATATCTGCAAAATGCTGGGTGACCGCGTTGCGGATATTGATCTCCTTGGCGGTGATACCCAGCGTCTTCATCAGCTCCCAGGCGTTCTGGTAGGTTCTGTCGGATGTGCCGAAGCAAGGCATCGTAACGCCGTAAACGCTGGAAAGAGGCTTGCCCAGCTGGCGTGTCGCCTCCACAGCCACCAGCAGCGCCAAGGTGGAGTCCAGACCGCCGGAAATGCCGATCACCGCATTGGCATTGACGGTCGCCAGCCGCTGCTTCAGGGCAGCAACCTGGATGTTGAAAATTTCTTCGCAGCGGGCAGCCCGCTCTGCCTGATTGGAAGGCACAAAGGGCAGCTTGCGCAGCGGATACAGCAATCCGTCAGAGCGCAAAGCATCCTCATCACCGCAGCGGACGAACATATCCCGATCTGTGTCAAAATGCTTGGAAACCAGCCGATCCGCACGGATACGACCCAGATCACAGTCCATGGTGATCATATAGTCGCCGTCGATCTGCTTTTCATTTTCCGCAAGGATCGTTCCCTGCTGGGCGATCAGGCTGTGACCGGAGAACACATTGTCCGTGGTGGACTCTGTATAACCGGCGCTGCAGAAAGCATAGGCGCAGCAGCAGGCCGCGGACTGATTCTTCACCAGATCCTGGCGGCGTGCGCGCTTACCGATGATCTCAGACGATGCTGCCAGATTGACGATCACCTCTGCGCCGCTCATAGTCAGATAAGAGGACTCCGCAATGGGTCCCATCAGATCCTCGCAGATCTCGATGCCTACCGTCGCGCCACCAATTTCAAACAGGCTTTGCGGCGCAAAATATGTGCCGCCGAAATAGATCTCGTCAATTTCATCCCCGGCGGAGAACCACCGCTTCTCATAAAAGCCGTGGTAATTGGGAATATGGGTTTTCGGGATAATGCCCAGAATCTCGCCGTGGGCAATCATCGCAGCACAGTTGTAGAGCTTTCCGTTGGTCATCAGCGGCAGACCCACCACAGCGTGGATATGGGGATACTTTGCAGTGCAACCGGCAATTTTGTGCAAACCAACCTTGACTGCATCGTGCAGCGACTGCTGGAAAAACAGATCTGCGCAGGAATAGCCGGTCAGCGACAGCTCCGGAAAAACTACCAGGTCGGCCTTTTCTGCATCTGCTTTTTCAATATAACGGCAGATCTCCTCTGCGTTTTTTACCACATCTCCCACACGCACCGCAGGTACGGCGCAGGAAATTCGAATGAAATCCAGCATATGGATGTCCTCCTACTTAGTTTTCAGTCGTATTTTGCGGCTTGGCAGCACTTCTTCTGCGGCGACGGCGGTGGGGCGAGGTCTTCCGCTCCTCCGGATCTGCCTTCTCTGCCCGGCGGGCATAGGCCTCCGCCGCTTCTGAGGTGTTTTCATAGGTCAGCCGGCTGACGCGGATCAAGCCGTCCGGCTGTTCAGACAGTCTGACACGGATCAGGAATTTTCCGTGCTCCGGGCAGTTGGCCAGATCCATATACCGGTGACCCGGCTGGGCAAACCAGCGGGTGCCGGTCATCTTTTTCTTGCAAAGCGGGCAGATATTCTCCGCTCCGGACATTGCCTCCAGCGCTGCGTGCTTGTCGGCATAATCATAAAACACCTTGCGTGCAATGCAGCCGGGCAGCTGCGCGCCGTGAAAGCCGTTCTCGTGGTTTTTCAGCGCCTGTCCGTATTCCATAATGCCCCGGGCAAGATCCAGTCTGGCGCAGATCAGCGCCGTGTGGTAGGCATCGCCCAGCGCATCGTGGGCAGGTCTTGTTGCCTCGATCTCAAAGATCTCCATCGCTGTCTTCAGCGCCTTCTGGGCATTGCTGCCGTCGGTCTGGGCATTAAAGATCATCTGGGCATTGTACCAGCGGTCTGTCCAATCGGTCTGCATACCGAAAAGCTGCAGATTTTCCCGGAGAATGGCAATATCGTCAAAACCCCAGGTCAGGAAGATGATATCCTCACCGCACCAGTCTGCAAACCGGCGAATCGCCTCTTTAAAGGGGATGCCCTCTTCTTTCAGACGGGCTTCCTTGATGCCGGTGAGCTTGCTGACCCGGCGGTTTAAGTGGCGGTAATATTTTGGCCGTATCAAGACCTGAAATTCGTCTTTGACCTGCTGATCGGCGGTGACGCGAACGGCGCCGATCTGGATGATCTCACCCCGGATCTGCACCGGCAGCACCTTCTGGGCAGAAGGCGAGCCCGGCCAGGGCTGATTCCATTCCATATCCAATACAATATAGTCCATTTTATTTTAACCTCTGTTTGTCATCGTATGTGTATCATATCACATCCTACGCACATCTGTAAACACAAACTTGCAAATATCCCCTTGCATCTGCCGCAAAATTTATTGAAAATTGCCACTTTTTTTATTGACAGAGTGTGCTATAATCAATGCATAAAGAAAAAAGGAGGCCTGTTTATGACTTACAAAAAAATCCTTACCGTACAGGACATCTCCTGCGTAGGACAATGCTCATTGACCGTTGCGCTGCCCATTCTCTCCGCCTGCGGCATTGAGACCTGCATCCTGCCCTCCGCTGTGCTGTCCACACACACCGCCGGTTTTACCGGCTTTACCTTCCGGGACTTGACGGACGACATCCCTGGTATTAAGGACCATTGGCTGAAAGAAGGCATCCGCTTCGACGCTATCTACACCGGCTACTTAGGCAGCACCCGGCAGATCGACTATGTTGCCCAGCTTTTCGCGGAAACCGGAGCAGAGGGCTGTGTAAAAGTGGTTGACCCTGCTATGGCTGACAACGGCAAGCTGTATCCCCTTTTCGACGATGCCTATGTTGCCGCTATGCGCGGCCTTTGCACCAAAGCAGACTACATCCTGCCCAACATCACGGAGGCCTGCTTCCTGTGTGATGTCCCCTACCGCACTGAGTATGACCGGGCCTATATTGACCTGCTGCTGGAAAAGCTGACCGCTTTGGGCTGCAAGAACATCATCCTCACCGGCGTATCCTACGCCGCCGGAAGAACGGGCATTGTCGTCTTTGAAAACGGCCAATATGCCTACTATGAGCACGAGCTGCTTCCCAACAGCTGCCACGGCACCGGCGATATTTATGCCTCCGCCTTTGTAGGCGCATTCGTGCGGGGCAAGAGCGCTTATGACGCCGCCGCCATTGCCGGCAATTACACCATGGATTGCATCCGCTGTACCGCGCAGCTGGACAATCACTGGTACGGTGCAGCCTTTGAGCCCGTCTTGGGTAAGCTGATCGAAGCAGTGAAATAATTGGAGGAATCTCATATGCAGATAACGAAGCATCCCCTGGGCGAAGCGATCCTGCCCTATATCGCCTATGTCCCGGAAAATTGCAGCGAGCATCCGGCAATGATCCTGCAGCTGCACGGTGCCGGCGAGCGCGGCAACGGCACAGACGAGCTGGATCTGGTGCTGGTCAACGGTTTTTCCAAGGTCGTCAACGACACCAATCTGAACGATTGCATTCTCATTATGCCCCAGTGTCCTGCAGAGTCCTTCTGGACCCTTAAGATCGAGAGCATTCTGTCCTTCATCGACCAGATGATCGAGAAATACGCTGTGGACACCGACAGAGTATATCTGTGCGGCATCAGCATGGGTGCTTTCGGCACCTGGTATACTGCCGTGGCAGAGCCGGAGAAATTTGCCGCCATTGCCCCTTGCTGCGGCGGCTGTCTGGCCGCACTTGCAGACAAGCTGACTATGCCCATCTGGGCATTCCACGGCCTGGCAGACCCTGTAGTTCCTGCATATCATACCGTGGATATGGTCAATGTTTTGCAGGACACCAATCCCCATTTCCGCTACACGCTGTATGAAGGTGTGGGGCATAACTGCTGGGATCTGGCGTTCTCTGAAAAGCTGCTGCGCTGGCTGCTGAAACAGCATAAGTAAACAAAAAAGACTTGGTCAACTGACCAAGTCTTTTTTATTTCATCAAATCTTCTCCCAGCGCATCTATCTGCTCCAGGCAGGATTGGCCATACTTACGGGCAAGGATCTCCCGCCCCGCATCCATATCCGGCTTGCGGCTTTGCATATTGTGGCAATCCGTGCCAAGCAGTATGGGAAAGTCGTGATCCATCAGCCGGAATACAAATTTCCGGGTTTTCCGACGCAGCAGCGCTTCCGCATTGACCTGCAGCAAAACGGGCAGATTGATGATCCGGTTAAATGCAGACAGATCCTTCTGGAATGAATCGTATCTTTCGATATGGGCAAGGATCGGTGTGATCCCTCTGCTCAAAATCTGCTGCAGCTCTGCGCTCTCGCCCCGTCCCCATTGCGAGAAGGGCATTTCGATCAGCAGCGCATTGGTACCGGCGATGCAAAGCTCCGCAATGCGCTCCGCTGTTCCCATTCCACGGAAGAAGCGCACCTCCGCACCCAGCCGCAAGTCAGGCTGCTGATCCGGGCATGCTGCACGCAGCAGCTCCAGCGCGGTGCTCCGCTTCTGTAAAAAATCATCCAGACTGGCGTGATTCGAATAGAAATGCGGCGTTGCAACGGCAAGATCGACCCCCTGCAGCCGCAATGCCTCCAGCATTGCCTGCGATTCTTCTACGCACTGACTGCCGTCATCCAGCTTGGGCAGCAAATGCGTATGGAAATCAATCCGCATAGCCGTTAACCCTTTTTCTGCTTGTAGGAGTAGCCGTACTTGTCGTAATACTGCTTCTTTTCGTCCGCATCGGTCATAACAAAGCCCAAAACATTGGCATTTGCCAGCTTCAGCGTATCCACGGCATCCTTCACATTTTCCAGAGTCGTTCTGCCGGTACGCACCACCAGCATAACACCGGATGTGTACTTGGAAAGAATGACAGCATCCGAAACAACGCCAACGGGAGGCGTGTCCAGAATCACATAGTCATAGTGCTGTGCCAGATGATCAATGGCCGTCTTCATATTTTGAGAGCCCAAGACCTCAGAGGGATTGGGGGGCAGATCACCGGCAGGGATCACATCAACACCGCTTATGTGGTGATTGATGACTTCATGCATTTTGTTCATTCCGAACAGCAGGTTTGTCAAACCGGGCTTCTGCTCAATCCGCAGCTTTCTTGCCACAGTGGGCAATCTCAGGTCGCAGTCCAGCAAAATAACCTTGGCGCCATTCTTGCTTAAGGAAATGGCCAGATTGATGGCGGTAACACTTTTGCCTTCCTTCTGCAGGGAGCTTGTAACCTCGATAACCTTGCTGCTTTCCTCCGGCAGGGAGAAAATCAAATTGGTACGCAAAGACTTATATGCTTCTTCTACCGCGAAGGGAACTTCTTTGCTGATGATATGTTCCTTTTCCGCAACTTTTTTAATCTTTCTTCTGCCAAACATACTCATTTGTTCCCTCCTTTCGAAGCGGATGCGTATGCGCCGCCCTTTTGGGCCGAGGTAAACGAAGGAATGATGCCCAGAATGGGATAGTCCCAACGATCCAGATCTTCTTCTTTCTTAATTCGGGTATCCAGCAGCGTAATGATGCACACTGCAAACAGGCTTACAGCAAAGCCGATGATCGCACCCTTAATGGTTTCCGATCTCTTGACCGGCCAATTCTTCCAAGCCCATTTTGCTTCGCTGATCAGCTTGACAGAGCAGCCATCAATAATGCCGGCGATCTTCTCGGGGGCAATTTCCGCGATTCTGTTTGCAACCTGAACTGCCATATTCTGATCTGTAGAGGTGACATCAATCTTAAACACCTGTGTTTCATCTACAGAATACACAGTAACAGAATTGATAGCCGGGTATCCCAGATCGATCCGCACCTGCTCCAGAACCGGATCGCTCTTGATAATAGCACCGCAGGCGCTTACCAGCTTGATAGAGGTGCTTAAATCGGATGCAGAAACCTTGTCGTTGCCTTCCGACTCTATAGAGTTATTGGCGTACATAGTAACAGAGGCTGTATATGTAGGCGTCAGCAGAAATTCTGCTCTGAGATACATCGCCAGTGCGCCGATAATGCAGGCAAATACGATGATGTACTTCTTCTTCCAGACATTTCCCAGAATCGTCAGCAGATCAATTTCTGCGCCTTTCATCTTTCGTTTTGTATTCATACCGCATTCCAATCCTTTCAAACCATCATTCGTCGGTAAAAAACCGGTATTTTACAGATTTTTGGATCGCATAAACGCCCAAGTTATTTTACCACAATGCGACAGGAAAGTCAACGCGATATTTGCAGCTATGCACAACTGGTCTGCCGGATCAGCTCTTTCTTCAGTCTGAGCATGATCCTCTTTTCCAGTCTGGAAATGTAGGATTGGGAAATGCCCATTTTCTGCGCAACCTCCTTTTGGGTCAGTTCCTTGTATCCGTAAAGACCGTAGCGCATCAAAACGATCTCCCGTTCCCTCTGGGGCAATTCAAACAGCGCCTGGCGCAAAACGCACAGATCCACATCATCCTCCAGCGGCCGCAGGATCATGTCCTCCTCCGTTCCCAGAATATCAGACAGCAACAGCTCATTGCCGTCGTAGTCCATATTGATCGGCTCATCCAGGGATATCTCCGCCCGCTGGCCGGAGATCTTGCGAATGTGCATCAGTATCTCATTTTCAATACACCGGGAGGCATAGGTAGCCAGCTTGATATTTTTGTCCCGGCGGTAGGTTCCGATGGCTTTGATCAGCCCAATGGTGCCGATGGAGATCAGATCCTCGATATTCACCCCCGTGTTCTCAAACCGCCTGGCAATATACACCACCAGCCGCAGATTGTGCTCGATAAGCTGCTGTTTTGCCTGCTCCTCCCCATTTTCCAAAGCCGCCAGCGCATCCGCTTCCTCCTGACCCTTCAGAGGCGGCGGCAGCACATCTGCACCGCCTATATAGAAAATCTCCTCTTTTCGCAGCAGCCCGATCCGATTCAATAAAGCATACAATTTTTCCATCACAATACCCCTCCTGCCAAAGCCTGAAATTCCCCTGCTCCCAATATTTGCGGCGCAAACGCCACCAAATTACTCACTTGCTGCCTGCCAATGACGACCTGATCCATCCTAACTGCCAGCATCATCCCGTTTGCGTTTCCCACAGACCGGTACGGGATCAGCCGCAGTCCGGAGATCTCGCTCTGCGCCATTGTTTCGATAGGGGTCAGCAGCTGCTCACGGGTCAGACCCAGCATTTGCTTTGCCACATCTGCGCCTGCTACCAGCACTGGCTGCCCGGTGATGGGGTCTTTTAAGGCATTGCCCGTATCATTCAGGGCAACCAATTCCCGGGTCGTGCCCCGATAGGTCAATCGGACGGTAACCAATTCCTTCGGTGATGCACCGCCGCGGAAGCCTACGAAACACAAAATGCACACGCCGCCGGCTGCCGCCAGCAGCGCCAGGATGCCGCCGTTTCCCAGCCCCAGCGCAATGCCGCCCAGCGCCATACTTAAAAACACAAAAATCACGCTTCGTCGCAGGATCGTCCGATTCCAGCCAAAGGCGACAGCGCCCATCAGTCCCAATACCCCCAGCCGCCAGAAAACATTTCCCAAAAAGCGAAAGCCCGGCAGAATGCACATCCCGGCATATACCGCGCCGATGCCGGCGCTCAAAACTGCCCGGCTCAGCTTCAGCGGATAGCCGCACAGCCGGTTCGCCGCGATCAGCAGCAGAAGGTCTACCAAAAAATTCACCAGCATCACAATATCCAGATATATGACCAAGCCATCACCCCCGTCCGCTTTCAGTATAGCGGCGGTTGATAAAAAAGTTAGTCGCATCTTCACCGGGCTTTGCCTACAAAAAAAGAGTGCCCACGGCAGGATCGCACCGTGGACAAACGGAGTGTTAAAAAATCGGCAGCTGATTTTCTCAGCTGCCGTTTGTTTCTGTCGATGGATTCTTTGCAGGAATAATATCGCGGATGTTTTTCTCCGCCTTAAACCGGGGCACCATGATCTCATGGCCGCAGCCTAAGCACCGCAGGCGAAAATCTGCACCGGTACGCAAAACCAGCCATTGCTTCTCGCCGCAGGGATGGGTCTTCTTCATTACCAGGATATCGCCAAGCTGCACATTCATAGCTTCGTCCCCTTTACCGTTTCCCAATACTGCTTTGCCGCCTGCTCCAGCTTATTTTCGCCGTATTCATAATACTTGGCATCGGCAATATCGTCAGGCAGGTACTGCTGCTTCACCCAATGACCGGGGTAATTGTGGGGATACAGATAGCCCTGCGAACGCTCCTGGGTATAGGTGTCGGCGTGGACATTCTGCAGCTGCCGGGGGAAGCCCCGACCCTTTCCGGCCTGCACATCCGCCAGTGCAGCATCCAGCGCCACATGGCCGGAATTGGATTTGGGAGATGTTGCCATCAATACTGCGGCATCGCCCAGCGGAATCCGCGCCTCCGGCATACCCAGCTTCAGCGCCATATCCACGCAGGCATTGACGATGGAGATGATCTGTGGGAACGCAAGACCCACATCTTCGGCGGCAATCACCATCAGCCGGCGGCAGGCCGCCTGCATCTGTCCTGCCTCCAAAAGCCGGGCCAGATAATGGCAGGCTGCGTCCGGGTCGGAGCCACGGATGGATTTTTGCATTGCCGAAAGCAGATCATAAAAATTATCGCCATCCCGATCTGCCCGCAGGGCACTTTTCTGGGCAACTGCCTTAGCATCCTCCAAAGTCAGCTTCAGGATCTCTCCCTCCGGCTGACCGGCGGAAAACAGCACCTCTACCGCGTTGATCGCCTTGCGGATATCGCCGCCGCAGGAGCCTGCAATGTATTCCAGCGCGCCCGCCTCCGGCTGCGCCTTCAGCGCCGTCCGCTGCTCCAGATAGGCAACCGCTCGATGGATGGCCTTTAATGTCGCCTCCACCGAGATCTGCTTGAATTCAAACACCGTAGAACGGCTCAGTATGGCGTTGAACACATAGAAATAGGGATTCTCCGTGGTGGATGCGATCAGAGTGATCTTTCCGTTTTCAATATGCTCCAGCAGCGACTGCTGCTGCTTTTTGTTAAAGGACTGGATCTCATCCAGATACAGAAGCACGCCATTGGGCGCCATCAGCGTATCCAGCTGGGACACGATCTCCTTAATATCCGAGGTGGAAGCCGTGGTGGCATTGAGCTTATAAAGCTTGCGCTTCGTCTGCTGGGCAATGATGTTGGCCACTGTGGTCTTACCGGTGCCGCTGGGGCCGTAGAAGATCATATTGGGGATCTTTCCGGAGTCAATGAGCCGGCGCAAAATAGCGCCTTCTCCCAAAATATGCTCCTGCCCGCAAACTTCGTCCAAAGTTGTGGGGCGCAGTATATCCGCAAGAGGCTGATACATACAGCTTCCTCCTTTCGTCTTTTTTAAAAAGTTGCTACTTCTTCTTTTGCCGGCTCGGCCTTTTCTACCGAGATAGCCGTCAGCACCGGGCCCAGCTCACCCTGGTAAAGGGGATGCTTTTCCGCAGAGACAGTCGCCTCCACCATGACCCAGGAGCGGGATTCCAGCTGGGCAGAATCGGCATATTTGCAGGGCACACCGCAGAACTGGATATCATCCACGCAGCAGGTCATTACAAACCGGCCCGGCGCAAACATTCCGTTCTTCTCCCGGCGAAGCATAGCCACCTGCGCCTTGAAGCGAATCTTTTTGTCCTGATATTTCTGCGGCTCTTCCGTTACATCCCGATACCACAACGCGTAATCCTCATCCTTGATATCAATAACGGGCGCGTTGATGTCAAAGGGCAGCGGATCTTCCAGGTCGTCAAAATCCGTCGTTCCGTCGGTATAGTCATAGAGGATGTCGATGCGGCGGTTGGCGGCTCTGGCAATTTTGTGGAAAGGCAGCGTATCCTGCCCCTTTTCCAGCCGGTTGAACACCACCATTTGTGCGCCCACCAGCTTGTCCATCACCAGGTTGCGCATATTGGCATTATAGGCAATAAAGGTGGTGGAGTCTGCAAACATAACCTCCTGCGCCAGTACCCATTCCGAAGGGAATCGGGTATACAGGTCGCCTACCAGCTGCATACCGTTCAGCTCCGCTACTACCCGCTGTGCCTTGCACTTTTTCGCAAGCGCCTGCAGCTCCTTCGTGGTTACGGTTTCCTGATCCAGCACCTCAAGATAAACATTTTGATGGGGATAAGCAGAGAAGTCATACTCCTCCTCACCCTCCTCAAATACCAGCAGTAAGGTGCGCTCACCAGCATTGAAACGGGGATCCTCCAAAGTTTCCTGAATAAATTTTGTCTTTCCGGAGTCCAGAAATCCGGTGAAAGCATAAACGGGGATCTGCTGCATCGCTTACACCCCAAACAGCGCGGCAACTGCCTGCTCGTCCAGCTTCGAGCCGATGACACACAGCTTGCCGATAACGGCGGCGCTGCCGGTGCGGACATCGTGCTCCTGGGGAACATAGTCAAAGTGGATCCAGCTGCCGTCTGCAGCAGCCACGATGCCCTTTGCCCGCAGGATCATACCGTATTTACCGGAATCCAGTTCTTCCAGCGCATTATAAATGCATTCGGCTGTAAACTTCTTTGCCGTTTCTACGCCCCAGGAGGTAAATACCTCGTCGGCGTGGTGATGGTGATGATGCTCGTGATCGTGGTGATGGCCGCAGCCGCAATGATGCTCGTGCTCCTCCTCTTCGTGGTGATGATGGTGGCCGCAGCAATGATGCTCGTGCTCCTCTTCATCGTGGTGATGATGGTGGCCGCAGCAATGATGCTCGTGCTCCTCTTCATCGTGGTGATGATGGTGGCCGCAGCAGCAATGGTGCTCGTGTTCGTGCTCCAGCTCATGCAGCTGCGCAGCAACGGAGGACTTGCCCTCCATTGCCTCCATCAGCTGCGCGCCGGTCAGCTGATTCCAAGGCGTTGTGACCAAAGCGGCCTGTGCATTATGCTCCCGGATCAGCGCAACGGAGGCATCCAGCTTCTCCTGAGTAATGGCATCGGTGCGGGACAGAATGATGGTGGATGCGGTTTCGATCTGGTTGTTGTAGAACTCACCAAAGTTCTTCATATATACCTTCACCTTACCGGCATCGGCAACGGCAACCGTATGACCCAGCACCACATTTTCATTGGTCACTTTCTCAACGGCAGCGATCACATCAGACAGCTTGCCTACACCGGAGGGCTCGATAACGATCCGATCGGGGTCATATTCGGCGATGACCTGGGTCAGCGCCTTGCCAAAATCGCCCACCAGGCTGCAGCAAATGCAGCCGGAGTTCATTTCCGTAATGTTGATGCCGGCATCCTGCAGGAAACCGCCGTCAATGCCGATCTCGCCAAATTCATTTTCGATCAGCACCAGTTTTTCGCCCTTGTAGGCTTCCTGGATCATCTTTTTGATCAGCGTGGTCTTGCCGGCACCAAGGAAGCCGGAATAAATATCAATTTTTGTCATAGCCATTATCTCCTTTGGGTTGGGTTCTTTTCGTATCTGATATTATAGCACGCAAATAAGCAAATTGCTATAATAAAAAGCAGGAATTCCCGAAAAAACGGAAATTCCTGCTGGGGAAGGGCGAATAATTTTGCGGATTCGACAGTTTTCTCTTGATTGCGCTTTTAAAAACCCTTTATGCTATATCCGGGCATACAGCCTCCCGGCAGCGACACGCCCACAAAACCGCCGCATCGGCTCTCCCCCGATGCGGCGGTTTCTGCTTATGATACCGGGATCAGCAGGATCTGTCCTGCCTCCGGCTGACCCTCCAGATCGTTCGCCTGCTGAATTGCATCCACTGTGGAGCCGCACTCCCGTGCAATATCCCACAGCCGCTGATTACCTGCTTTGCGCAGGATCAGGGAAGGACGGTTTGGATCCTTCTCGCTCTTTTCTTCCAGCGTGATTTGGGTCAGCATCGGCAGACCCTGCTCTGCGAAAACATCAGCGATCACATCCCACTGCGCCGTCAGCGCAACGCCCTGATCATTGATATCGGCACCGGGTTGTTCGCCCATCTGGAGATAAGCATCCACCCTATTTTGCGGATCGGATGACATCTGCCATAAGGCTTCCCCGCGAACCGTGCCGCTCTGCAAGCTTCCTGCATTATCATAATACAGCACCTGGAACTGCCCAGGAACAGCCAGCTGCGCCATATCCGCATCCTGCCTGTGCTGGGGATGCTCCGGCAGCCAGCAAACATCCACCACCCGCTCCGCAGGTGCCGTTAATTGCTGCTGGACGCGCATGGTTTCCCGCTTCTGATCCAGGCGCTGCGGCATTTTCAGCTCCTGCATTTCGGTCTTCACCTGCCGCACCGGGGAATACGCATCCTCAGTAAGCTCCACCATTTCCCGGTCATAGACCACATATTGTCCGCACAGACCGCATTTCAGCAGCAGTCTGCGCTGCCCATCCGGGATCAGCTCCAGATTCGTCAGCATCGGCATGATCGTCGCGGCAGAATTGACGCCGTAATCCCGATCCAGTTCCGCATACTGGGAGAAGGGCACTTCGCATTCCCAGCTGTGAATACCGCCGTCGGCATCTGCGTACAGCATACAAAGATCGCCTTTGCCCCGGAATACCAGCCGTCCTGCCATCACTTTCTGCTCCAGAACTTTGGGCAGCAGCGCATAGCGCAGGATCTTTGCCACCTCCGGATAAGTATCGGGCAGATTCAGTTCCTCATCCAGCTGAAACTGCTTTTCGCCTGCCTCTTTAGGCAGCTCCACAGGGTAGCTGCTTCTTAGCAGCTGCAAGTCCTCCGGCCCATTTTCCGGCATCCAGGCCTCCGGCTCAATGGGCTCATAGGCCTGCCCCAGCACGCCCACATTGGCTCTTAACATCAGCTTTCTTGCAGAGGTGCTGCGGGCATCCACGGAGCGCAGCAGCGGCAGTATATTCATCGTGCAATCCCGGTCGGTCTGGGGAAATTCCCAGCGCATCTGGAAGGGGATCCAGCTTTCAATGCTGATAGGCGCTGACCCATCCTCCGGTGCATACAGCACCCAGACCATCACGCCTCCGGATGCCGCCATACTGCTTCCCCGCCACTCTTTGCTGCGGATCAAAACCTGACCCCAGCTGCCCAGCACCCGGCCAATATCCGGCATTGAATCCGGAAGGCGCACCTCCTGGGTCTGCTCCTGGGTCTGGGCTTGACTCACCACCTTGCGAAGGCAAGGATAGGCTGTTTTATTGAATGTTAACTCCATTCGGATCACTCCTTATCCCACTTAGCTGTTACATTATATTCGCCCGTGGACAAGTTTATGCCCATTATTTTTTCCCGGTGCACCAAAATCCCAATGACATAATCCCAACACCGATCAAAAAGCTGAAAAAACCGGATTCCAGCCATGTCCCGATAAGCAAGCCCACGCCGAAAGTGATCAGCGCGCAGCCACAAAGCTGATTTTTTCTGCACATAAAAACACCCCCTGCACAAATGTATGCGCAGGGGGTGCTTATCTTAACTAAAATTCGTCCATAGCCTCTTTGCAGGCAGCAAGCACCTGCTGCAGAATGGGGATGCAGGTGCGGCGACCGGAGCCGCCCTCCTCTACCACCACAATAAAGGCCAGGGGGTAGTCTTCGTCTGTGGCAAACCCGCAGAACATTGCATTGGGCTTCTGTCCGCCGCCAACCTCCGCTGTTCCGGATTTGGCGCAGACCGTCAAGCCGGCGAAATTCTCATCGCCGTAGTAGTTCTCTACATTGGCGCGCATCATTTCCTGCAGTGTTTTCGCCGTATCAACGGACATCAGTCTTCCGGTGGAAACAGACTTCGCAGCATAGGATTTCCAGCTTCCGCCGGAGATCTCATTCACCAGATGAGGCTCTACGCCCACACCGTCGCCGGCGATCACGCCCATAAAGGTCAGATACTGGCAGGGGTTGATCAGATCCTTGTGCTGTCCAATGGCGCTCCACGCCACCATCACCGGTGCCTCCCCGGCAGCGGTGATATTTCCCTCCACGGTAGTCATTCCGTCGAAAGAAATGCTTTGCGTGATCTGGAACTGCTCTGCATAGCGCTGCAGTGTTTCTCCGCCCAGCTGATCAGCGATCTGGGCAAAGGCACAGTTGCAGGAATAGGTCAACGCCTCCTGGAAGGAGATCGTTCCGTGCTTGCCAAGGCAGGTGACCTTATCCCCCGCGGCTTCATTATAGATCGTCTCGCCGTTGCAGGTAAAGGTCTGCTGCTGAATATCGGGAATGGTCTCCAGTGCTGCAGCCGCAGTAACGATCTTGAAAATCGAGCCGGGAATATAGGTGGATTTCATAAATCGGTTCACATAGGCACCGTTCCACTGGCCGGTGGTATCTCCGGCAATATCCGGCAGATTGTCCGGGTCAAAGGCAGGTGTGGAGACTGCACACAGGATCTCGCCGGTTTTGTAATTATAAACCGCCACAGTTCCCTTTTTGTCCCCCATCGCCTCCAGCGCCGCGATTTGCAGCTCGGCTGACAGCGACAGCGTCACCTGGCCGCCCACGCCGCCGTAATTATACACGCCGCTAATAATGTCGAAATTCGCCACCTTATCGGCATAATGTGAAAGCAGCGGTGCGCTGATATTTCCTTCCCGGTCACCCAGCCAATGGATGATCGCCTTTCGCAAAACCGCATTTTCCGTATACACACGGTCATTGGTAGTATCCAGCAGCGGGATATTGTCCCGATCTGTGATCAGTCCGCAGCCGGCGTTTTGGTTGTAAACATGGGGCGAGCCTGCAGACATCACCCATGTTTCCGCCTGAAACAGATACTCACCTACGAAAAACACAGATCCTGCAGCCAGAATCAAAATCAGCAGAAGCATAATTTTGGCTCTTCCAACTACTTTATTCATCGTCCGGCCTCCCCTCTTTAGACTGGCGCACGGCAAAGCTGGCACTTTGCCGGGTATCTGCTGCCTTCACAAAGGCCAGAAGACCCCAGGCGCCGATCATGCTGGAGCCGCCATTGGATACAAAGGGGAATGTGACACCGGTCAGCGGAAGGACATCCACCGTACCAAGTGCATTCAAAATGGTCTGTACCAGCAAAATGCCTGCAGCTGTACAGCCACCGATGGCAAAGAAGCTGCTGCGCTGCACCGCTGCAGAACGAACTGCAAACAAGCCCAGCACAATGATACAGCCAATGAGCATCAGTACCACCAAAAGGCCCCATTCCTCCGCCAGGGTTGCGATGACCACATCAGAATCCGCCGCAAAATTGTTCTTCATCCAGCCTCTTCCTGCGCCCATACCGAACAAGCCGCCGGAGGCAATGCACATCAATGCCCGGGTCTGCTGCCAGCCTGCGCCGGTAGGATCCTCCCAAATGTGCCGCCAGCCGGTAAACCGCTGCATCGCGTGGGGCTTAAATTTCAGCGCAATGACGCCTGCAAAGCCCAAAGAGGTGCACGCCAGCGCCAGGGTACCCACGCTGCCGGAACGCATATACGCGATCAGCAGGAAGGCTACAAAGAAGATCAGCGCCGTTCCAAAGTCATTCATCACCGCCAGACATCCGCAGATGGCCAGTGTATAGGCGATGAACAGGATCAGATTCCGACGGTTGACGATGCGGTCCATGGTGGATGCACCTACAAATACAAAGCACACCTTGCTCAGCTCCGAAAGCTGGAAGGACATTCCTCCGATGATCAGCCAGTTTCTGGCGCCGTTGTAGGTCTTGCCAAATAAAAGCGTGATCAGCAGGAAGCCCACACCTGCCGCCGCCGCGATATAGCGGATCTTCTTTGCCCGCTCCAGATCCCGCAGCGACCAGCCGACACCCAGAAACAGCGCCATTCCCATATACATTGCGATCAGCTGTTTGCTGGCCTCACCGGGCTTCACTGCCGCAATGGCAGCCATACCCAAGGTACACAGCAAAAATGCTATGGTTTCGATCTCAAAGGAGGGCTTGCGGATCGCAAAATAGAACGCCAGCAATACCCATTGGCTGACGGTAATACCGGTAAAGCCCCAAAATACATTATATGCGTAGGCTTCGTTTCCAACCAGCAGATACGAACTGCACATCAGGATCTGGATCCAGGTCAGCAGCAGCACATTGAGCAGGCTGTGAAGCGGACGGGCACCCTTGGTCCGTAATTGGGCCAGCTTGATCTCCTGCCGCCGGGAAATGGGCAGCAGCTTCATCTTGACGCCGCCAATGTCGATCTCATCTTCCGGCTCCAATTCCGCAATGCTCACTTTTTCGCCGTTGACCAACACGCCCGCCTTGGAATCGGCATCTGCAATGGTCCAGCTGCCGTCATCATAACGGGTCAAAACGGCGTGATTGCGGGATACAGCCGGCATATTGATGACCACATCGCTGCGCTTATTGCGGCCGATCACACTTTCCCAGTGGGTGATCGCCAAACGCCGCTGATCTTCCAGTATCAGCCACGCCCAGATCTCCGGCTCACGCCGGAAGGTCAGCAGCGGCTTAATGCAAAGAAATAGCAGCACGCCCACCAAAAGCGGCAGACAGTAGCGCAGAATCTGCTGATATACATTTACATACGCAGCATCCACATTTGTAAAGGCTTCTATAAACTTATCCACGCTGTCACCTCCGCTCCGTGTAGATTTTTACCGTTCTGCTGCCCGCAGCAGCGCGATTTCCTTTTGATATCCCGGCAGCTCATTGGGCGTTTCCAGGATCATCGGCAGCTCTTTGAGCGCCGGATGATTGATGATCTTTTGGAATGTTTCCATTCCCAAATAGCCTTCCCCGATACATTCGTGCCGATCCTTATGGCTACCCAAAGGATTTTTCGAATCGTTCAGGTGCAGCGCCTTCAGCCTGTCAATTCCCACAACACAGTCAAATTCCGCCAGTACGCCGTCCAGATCGTTTACAATGTCATAGCCGCCATCGAAAATGTGGCAGGTATCCAGACAGACACCGACATTATCACTTCCCACGCAGTCGATGATCTTTTTCAGCTGCGCAAAATCGCCGCCGACCTCGCTTCCCTTTCCTGCCATTGCTTCCAGCAGCACAGTAACCGGATAACCCGGCGCCAACGCCTTTTTCAGGGCGTCGCTGATCATCTCAATGCCGGCATCCGTTCCCTGACCCACATGGGAACCGGGATGGAAATTATAGTAATTTCCGGGCAGCAGCCGCATCCTGCGCAGATCATCGCACAGAATCTGGGCAGCAAATTCCCGGGCCTCCGGGTCTGCGGTGCAAAGATTCATGGTGTAACTGCCGTGGGCAACCAATGTACCGAATCCGGACTCCCGCATCAACGCCATGGCAGCGGCGCAGTCGGCCGGGTCTTCCTCCTTTGCCCGGGAGCCTCTGGGGTTTCGGGTAAAGAAGGCAAATGTATTTGCTCCAATGCCGCAGGCGGTTTTTACCGTACTTACAAAGCCGCCGGTGGTGGATAAGTGGCATCCGATATAGCGCAAGGGTATCACTCCTTTCCCATAGGATAGCATAATTGAACAAAAAAAGCAAATTATGTTTGCCTTTTGCCTCCTATGTGTTATAATTAATATAACAAGCAAAAAAGCTCTCACCGCAGTGAGAGCTTTCCATTCAATTCAAGCTGACCGAATTCAGCAACTCCTGCCAGGTTGCAGACAGCTCCCCGGCGGCGTTTGCTCCGCTCATAACCGTTACGCAGTAATGGTACTGCCCATCATCCAGAACCACAGCCCTGCCTACTGTATCCCCGTTTTCCCCGGCCGCTGTCCAGGCACATTCATACCGCCGCCCATCAGATGAGGCAGTCTGCAGCATCGTTAATGCATCCGGTGCAAAACCCGTCAGCAACTCAATGGTGCTGTTCAAATCACCGGAGGCAAAGGTCTCCACCGTAATGTCGTAGCCATCGCACAGGTACAGCCTTCCGTTGTCGCCAACAATGGCCTGCACATTTTCCGGCAGATCCAGCCGGATCTGTCTGGCTGTGCTTTGCTGCCCGGGCGCATAGACATCATCCACGGTCTCAAAAGTAGGCGCCGCCTGGCAGCCCGTGAGAAAAAGAACACAGATCAGTATCAAACACAGTTTTTTCATAACAACTACCTCCGGAAAGGAACTTTTATGGATATTATCGCACTCTGCCTGATAATAATTAATGCGCTTTCCTTTGTGCTTATGCTTGTTGACAAATATAATGCGCAAAACAAGCTCCGGCGCATTCCGGAACGCCTGCTTCTCACGGTGGCCGCCATTGGCGGAAGCCTTGGCTGCTTTGTGGGGATGAAAGTCTGCCGCCACAAAACCAAACACAAACGGTTTTCCCTGGGCGTGCCGGTGATGATCCTCATACATATCGCGATTTTGTGGTATTTTATGCCGTTGCTGTAAATTTTTATTGCATTACTTTTTTATTTGTGGCATAATAAATTCGCGGCCCGTCCGCAAATTCAAATCATTCACACTTAATATATTAGGAGGTTTCACTATGTCCAAATACGCAGGAACACAGACCGAAAAGAATCTGGAAGCCGCCTTTGCCGGCGAATCCATGGCCCGGAACAAGTACACCTACTTTGCTTCTGTCGCCAAGAAGGAAGGCTATGAGCAGATCTCCGCTCTGTTCCAGAAGACCGCTGATAATGAAAAAGAGCACGCCAAAATGTGGCTGAAGGAGCTCAAGGGTATCGGCAACACCGCTGAGAATCTGCTCCACGCTGCCGAGGGCGAGAACTACGAGTGGACCGATATGTACGACGGCTTCGCCAAGACCGCTGAAGAAGAAGGTTTCACCGATCTGGCTGCCAAGTTCCGTCTGGTGGCTGCTGTTGAAAAGCACCACGAGGAGCGCTACCGCGCCCTGCTGAAGAATGTGGAGACCGCTCAGGTCTTTGAAAAGAGCGAGATCAAGGTTTGGGAATGCCGCAACTGCGGTCACCTGGCCATCGGCACCAAGGCTCCCGAGGTCTGCCCCACCTGTGCACATCCTCAGAGCTATTTCGAGGTCCACGCAGAAAACTACTAATATGCATAAGAACGCCCCGGTTGCAATGCAACCGGGGCGTTTGTTAATTCTTCGGCTTCAGCGGCCGCTTTGTGCCATCGGGCTCTACAATATAGGTGTTGTCCAGCTGGCCGATCAAATTGGCCTTGACATTGTCAATATAGATCCGGCGCAGCTTGTCCCGATCCGCGATCTCTTCATCGGTCAGGCCTTCTTCCTTTGCTTTCTTCGCCAGTTCATTGATCCGGGCGATCACTTCATTTATGCTCATGGTTTTGCCTCCAATTATTCTTCGTAAGTGGAGTATATCACAAGTTTTCGCCTTTGCAAAGAAGTTTTTTCTTGAGTCTTTGGAGAATGTGGAGTATAATGGACGAAAAAGGCAGGTGAAATGTATGAAGATCGGTATTATCGGCGGCGGTGCATCGGGAATGGCAGCAGCCATCTGGGCAGCCAGATCCGGAAATGAGGTGCTGCTGTTTGAGCGGCAGTCCCGCGTGGGCAGAAAGCTTTTGGCCACCGGCAACGGCCGCTGTAACCTCAGCAATACAAATTTGGATTTTTCCAACTACCACGGTGAAGATCCCGACTTTGCAAAATTTGCGCTGGATTCATTCCCCGTTTCGAAAACGCTCCGCTGGTTTGATTCCCTCGGTCTTTATACGGTCACGGAACGCAGTGGTCGGGTCTATCCCTACTCCGACCAGGCAAATTCCGTAGTGGATGTGCTGCGGTTTGCTCTGCAGCAGGAAAATGTGCAGATCTTGACTGATTTTGAGGTCACCAAGGCACGAAAAACCGCTGATGGCTTCTTGGTAGAAAGCCGCGACAGCCAAATTCTCTGCGACAAGCTGATCATCGCCTGCGGCGGTCTTGCTGGTACAAAGCTGGGCGGAACGATGTCCGGCTATCAGCTGCTGCACAGTTTTGGGCATCACGCCACCAAACTGCGGCCGGCTCTGGTGCAGATCAAAAGCAGCTGGCAGGGCTGCGCATCCCTGAAGGGTGTCCGTGCCAATTGCCACGCCGCCATTTATCACAACGGTGAACTCTATTCTGAGAGTACCGGCGAGCTGCAATTTACCCAGTACGGTCTTTCCGGCCCGGTGATCTTTGAGATTTCCCGGGATGTGTGCCAGGGTGCAGGCGAATGGGTCTGCAAGCTGGATTTTATCCCCGATTATTCTGCAGATAATCTTGAGTATATCCTGGAATGCAGACGAAAAAAGGCACTTCCGGTAGAGGATTTCCTCACCGGAATCCTGCATAACCGCTTGGGTCGTGTCCTGACCCAGGCAGCCCAGATCCGTGGCAATCGCCCTGCATCGGAGCTGACGGATGCAGAAATTCGCGACCTTTGCGGCATTATCAAGGGATTTGAAGTCCCCTTGACCGAGACGCTGGGTATGGACAGCGCCCAGGTCACCGCCGGCGGCATCTTGACCTCTGAGTTTGACCCGGAAACGATGGAAAGCCGCCTTGTGTCTGGACTTTATGCCTGCGGCGAGGTACTGGACATCGACGGCGACTGCGGCGGCTATAACCTGCAGTGGGCCTGGAGCTCCGGCGCTCTAGCTGGCACCAATGCCGGAGGATGCGTATGATTCGTATTCGTGATATTTCTCTTTCACCGGAGCATAACCCCGATCAGCTGCTTTTTGAAGCAGCGAAACTGCTGAGACTCTCCGGCTCCAAAATCCGAAAGCTGACCATCGCCCGCCGCTCCATCGACGCCCGGAAAAAGCCGGCCGTACGCATCATCTATACGGTGGATGTGGCAATCGACGGCAATGAACAGAAAATTCTGCGGCAAAGCGGCTGCAAAAAGGCATCCATCGCAGAAAAAGCCTACTATAAAGTCCCCCAATCCGCCAGCACCCAGCGCCCCATTGTAGTGGGCTTTGGCCCTGCCGGTATGTTTGCCGCCCTGGTGCTGGCGATGGCCGGATTGCGCCCCATTGTTTTGGAGCGGGGCGAGGATGCCAAAACCCGACACGAAAAGGTATCCCATTTTTTCGCCACCGGCGAACTGGACACTAAGAGCAATGTGCAGTTTGGTGAGGGTGGCGCCGGCACATTTTCCGACGGCAAGCTGAACACCGGTGTCAACAACATCCGCATCGGCTGGATCCTGGAGCAATTCGTCAAGGCCGGCGCGGCGGAGGACATTCTCTTTGATGCCAAACCCCATATTGGCACGGATGTGCTGCTGGAGGTCGTTCAAAATATCCGCCAGCGGATCATTTCTCTGGGCGGCGAAGTCCGTTTCAACACACAGGTTACCGGAATTTGCGCCGAAAACGGAAAGCTCACCGGTCTGGAGACCAATAATGGGCAAATCCCCTGCTCCAACGCCATTTTCGCCATCGGTCATAGTGCCCGGGACACTTTTTCGATGCTGAATGACCTGGGCGTCAAAATGGAGCCCAAGCCCTTCTCTATGGGTGTTCGGATCGAGCATAAGCAGAAAACCATCGACGCTGCGCAGTATGGCTCTGCTGAGCTTCCCCTGCCCCCTGCCGACTACAAGCTGGTAAAGCATCTGGATAACGAAACCGTGTACACCTTCTGTATGTGCCCCGGTGGCTTCGTGGTTGCCGCGGCGTCGGAGGATGGCGGCGTTGTTACCAACGGAATGAGCTATGCCGACCGCGGCGGCGAGAATGCC
>JAFQRK010000049.1 GCA_017410075.1 Oscillospiraceae bacterium
AACCCTCTCAGTCAAAAATCAAAGATTTTTGCCAGCTCTCCCAAAGGGAGAGCCAAGTGAGAGTGATGCTCGCCCCTACAAGCTTGTGTGCACCCAAGCCTCCCCTGTGCAAGGGGAGGTGGCGAAAATCTATGATTTTCGACGGAGGGATTGTCCTACCCAAGTTATTAGTTGCAATTAAAGAAACAATGTGATAAAATAACTGTGCGACACAACTCAATATGTTTGACACGACAAGGAAGTGTGCATTTTTACTTTGGTAAAAATGCATGCTCGTTTCAGCATACTTTCTTGTGTGTCTGGAGTTGTGTCGCAGCAATCGGAGCCTCTGCATTTTTCGGGTGCATGACTTCGGTTGTGCACCTTTTTTAATTGGAGAGGGAATTTATATGAGAGTAACGAAGAATATCTATCGCATTATCTTTGCTATGGTATTGTGCCTATCTCTAACAGCATGTGCTTGCAAGCATGAGTGGATTAACGCCACATGCACCTCGCCTGTAACCTGTGTAAAATGCGGAGAGACAGCGGGGGAAGCATCAGGTCATCATTGGGCAAATGCTACTTGCACAACGCCAAAGGCTTGCTCTGTCTGTGGAACTACCGAGGGAGACTCTCTGGCTCATGTGTGGACTGACCCGAACTGTGTAGAGCCGAAGACATGTTCTGTATGTGAGCAGACGGAGGGTGATGCGATTGGACACAGCTGGAAAGATGCTACATACTCTGCACCCAAAACCTGTAGTGTTTGTGGCAAAACTGAAGGAAGTGCGTTGAGTAGACCCAACAATAATTCGAGCGGCAACGATAGTGGTGCATCAAACACTAGGATATGCTTACTTTGTAGCAATCAAGTCAGTAGGTCTCAAACCCTATATTGCTCTACTCATGATTGTGCCCATACCAATTGTTCCTATCCTGCGAAAAATGTCAATTATGCGTGGGGTAGCTACTGCGAGTTCCATGGTTGCAGAGAACCTGGTTGCCTTTCTACACCCATCGGTGGTACAAATTATTGTGGGGCACATGGTAGCTAAATCTTGATGTGTCATTGAAGGAGGTGAACAAAATGCAGATGTGCCCTTTTTGCGACAAGGTATATGACGAGTCCGAGTACAGCCATTGTCCTTATTGTTCTGGCGAAATAGAAGAAGATACCAGCGCAAGGCCCTATAAGGATTGCCCCAAATGTGGGGGAATAATGTATTGGGATGATTGCTGGGAGTGTAGTAACTGTTTGCACGAAATCTATTCTGACGAGGACGATAATGACGGCATAATTGAGGGATGACAAAACTCTATGGCTAACCAGCCGCCTTGTATAAGGCGGCTGGTTTTGCACGCACCCAAGCCTCCCTCTGACGAGGGAGGTGGATTCGCCGCAGGCGAAGACGGAGGGAGAGAGTTCTCTCCCCCAGACAGAAATCAGAGATTTCTGCCAGCCCCCTCGTCAGAGGGAGCCAAGGGGACGCTGCATATTTCCCCTTGTAAAATGCCCTAAAATGTGGTAAACTGAATTGAATTCGTGAAACTTAAGGAGAAAACCTGATGAAGCGAGCTTTGCGCGGTTGCAAAATTCCATAGTTGGGTAGCGGAAATTCATCTCAATCATTCTAAAAACCCACTTGGAGGAATATTATGTCAACCTTAATTGAAGAAATCAGCCGGCGCAGAACCTTTGCGATCATTTCCCACCCCGACGCCGGTAAAACCACGCTAACTGAAAAATTCCTGCTGTACGGCGGCGCCATCGCCCAGGCAGGTGTTGTTAAGGGCAAGAAAAATGCCCGCTCAGCTACCTCCGACTGGATGGAGATCGAGAAGCAGCGCGGCATTTCCGTCACCTCGTCCGTTATGCAGTTCCAGTACGGCGGCTTCTGCATCAACATTCTGGATACCCCCGGTCACCAGGACTTTTCTGAGGATACCTACCGCACACTGATGGCCGCCGACTCCGCGGTGATGGTCATCGACGGCGCAAAGGGCGTCGAGCCCCAGACCCGGAAGCTGTTTAAGGTCTGCGCAATGCGTCACATACCCATTTTCACCTTCATCAACAAGATGGATCGGGAAACCAAGGATCCTTTTGACCTTTTGGATGAGGTGGAGCGGGAGCTGGGCATCGAGACTTATGCTATGAACTGGCCCATTGGCTCCGGCAAGGATTTCCAGGGCGTTTATGACCGGGAAAAGGCGGAGCTGATCTTCTTTTCCGGCGTATCCGGCAAGAATCGCGCCGATAAGCTGTCGGTAGATCTTTATGATCCCCAGGTGGCACAGCTTCTGGACAGCGAAGCCAAGCATCAGCAACTGATCGACGATGTAGAGCTGCTGTCTGCCGGTCGGGAAATGGATATGGAGGCTGTCCGCAAGGGCGAGCTTTCTCCCGTGTTCTTCGGCTCTGCGTTGACCAATTTCGGCATTGAGCCCTTCCTGGAGGCGTTTTTGAAGCTGACACCGCCGCCTCTGAGCCGCACCGCCGATTGCGGCGAAATCGACACTTTCAGCCCGGATTTTTCCGCATTTGTGTTCAAGATCCAGGCAAATATGAACAAAGCCCACCGGGATCGCCTGGCATTTATGCGCATCTGCTCCGGTAAATTCCAGCGAGATACTGAGTATTACCATGTCCAGGGCGGACGCAAAATGCGCCTTTCCCAGCCCCAGCAGCTGATGGCCGCAGAGCGCGAGATCGTGGACGAGGCATACGCCGGCGATGTGATCGGTGTGTTTGACCCCGGTATCTTCTCCATCGGTGATACCATCACCGTGCCGGGCAAGAAGTTCTCCTATTCCGGCATTCCTACCTTCGCACCGGAGCATTTCAGCCGGGTCAGCGCCAAGGATTCTATGAAGCGCAAGCAGTTCGTCAAGGGAACGGAGCAGATCGCCCAGGAAGGTGCGATCCAGATCTTCAAGGTGCCCAACTCCGGTATGGAGGAGGTTATCGTGGGCGTTGTGGGTACGCTGCAGTTTGATGTGTTCCAGTATCGTATGAAGAACGAGTACGGCGTGGATCTGCGAATGGAGGGCTTGCCCTACGAGGAGATCCGCCTGATCGAGAGCTACCCCGGTGATGTTTCCGACCTGAACCTGGGATCGGATGCGGAGCTTCTGGAAGACTATCGCGGCCGCAGCCTGCTGGTTTTCTCCAGCTACTGGGCCATCGATTTTACCTGCCGCCGAAACCCCGGCCTGGTGCTGAAAGAAATCGTTGTAGAAGAAGGTTAAATTACAACTGTCATTCCGAGCCAGTGCGCACACTGGCGTGGGAATCCCCTGGTTTTCACAGTTTTCTCTCTAATTAGGGGATTGCCACACCAGCCTGCTGGCTGGTTCGCAATGACAGGATTCTTTTGATATGTTAAAAGCAGACCGGAATTTCCGGTCTGCTTTTGCTTTTTACATATTTTTCTCTCTGCCTTGGCAGGTGAAGAGGATGACCTGCTTATTCTCTGCGGTTTCACGAAGGATCTCCAGCGCCTTGGCAAGCCGCACATCATCGAAACGAACAAGGGCATCGTCCAGCACCAGCGGTGCTTCCGGAGTCAGTTCCTCGGCTACGGAAAGCCGCAGCGCCAGATACAGCTGATCCATAGTGCCGTCGCTGCGCCACTGAGCGGAGCGCATGGTGTCTTCGTTTTCAGCAGAGGCGTTGACGCTGAAATCTTCCGTCAGCGTCAGCCGCTGATAGCGGCCACCGGTCAGCTTGCCAAACAGCTCCTGCGCCCGCTTGGCAATACGGGGAGCAAAGCGCCGCTGCAGAGAGGTGGTAGCCTCTCTCAGGGCATCCTGCGCCATTTCCAGGGCGTAGTAGGTATCCTCCAGCCGGGCGATTCGGCGGTTTAAGGTGTCCAGCCGCGCCTTTAAGAGGGATTCCTGGCCAAGGGTCTCCGCCTGACCCAGGTACTGACCCAGCTGCAGGTGCAGCTGCCGCTGGGTAAAGCGGGCCTCCGCCAGCTTTTGCTCCGTTTCCTGGGCAGAATAAGTAAGATCGTCCGGCTTGGTGGGCTTCGCTGCAGGCTGTGCAGAGGACTTGAGTGCCTGCAAAATAGCATCTGCGGTCTGTGCATCCCGACGGGCTGTGTCCAGTTCATCCCAGGCGGACAGAGTCTGCCTGCAGGTCAGCAGGATATCCTTCAAGCCCTTGCCGTCGCCAAGCTTTGCGATTTGCGCATCCACAGCGCTGCGGCGGGCTTCAAATGCGTCGTTATCGGCGTTCCATTTCGCCAGGGCAGTCTGATAGGCAGCCAGCATTTCAGCATATTTTTGCGCATCGCTGACCCAAGCTTCCGGGGCAAGACCGGGATGGCGCTGATACAGAACATCCATTTCAGTGCGGAATTTATTCGTCCGAACAATGGCAAAAAGTATAGCACCAAGGGTCAAAGCTATAGCACCTGCACCGCCACCGATCAGCACCGGCATCATAGACAGACCCAGTCCGGCGGCCAAAGCGCCTGCCAGCAGCACCGCGGCGAGAATCATCAAAACAGTAACGGCGCCGGTTTGCTTCTTCTTGTTGGCTTCCAGGGCAGTTTGCTCGGCACGATCAGCTTCCGCTACAGCCACCACATCAGAGATCCCACTGTAATGGGAAGGTGTTGCCGGCTCAGCAGGCTTCTGAGGAAGGGAAGCGGCTTCGGTCTGCAGATCCAGCCATTGATCCTGCAGCGCCTGCGCTTGGGCTGCAAGCTGCTCTGCGGCTGCCTTGGCAGGCAGATTGGTGCAAGCGGCTTCTTTTTCCGCAAGCACCTTCTGCGCCTCGGCCTGCGCCGCAAGTGCGGCTTCTGTCCGGGTGGCATTTTCCAAGGCGGCGGTATACTTCAGCGCGGCTGCGTGATTTTCCAGATCTGCGATCCGATCTTCCAGCTCTTTTTGCTGCGTTTTGGTGTTCTCGGCCTTTTTCTGCAGATCATACAGATCGTCCAGCTGGGCACGCAGCACATCCCGCTCGTTTTCTGCCTGGGGCAGCAAACCGGTTTTGTTATAACGGCACTTGTTTTTCAGATCCTTCAAGGTTTCTGCCAGCTTGTCGCCGGCACCGCTTTCGTCACCGGTGGTGACCAGATTGTTCAGCCGACGGCGCAGGGCATCGTCCTGGGTCACCGGCAGGTCGGTCAGCTTTAAGAAGCCTGCCCGGACAAATACGCTGCGCTCCACGCCAAGAAGCATCTGGCCGCAGTTGGCACCGTTAAGTTCCGGGATCTCCAGACCGGTTTCGGTTTCATACGCCTGGAAATCGCTGAAGATCAGCCGGCCCTTTGTTCTGCGCTCAATGGTAATATCTTTGCCGTTCCAATTCAGGTCAATGCGGCCGGTCATAGGCGCACCGGACCAGGGGGCATAGCGCTCTTTGTCAGCCAGCGCGCCTGCGGTGGAACGGGCTCGGGCGTCGATGCCATAGAGCATATTCACCAGGAATGCGCACCAGGTGGATTTGCCCCATTCGTTGGGCGCTTCGATGATGTTCAGACCCGGCTGAAGGGTCAAAGTTTCGTGCTCCAGCTTGCCGAAGGTGGCAGTCATAGAATAGATCTTCACGGCAGCTTCACCTCCTGACCGTCCAGGATCTGACGGGAGATCCGCGCTGCCAGTTTGGCACGGTTGCTCAGAACGGTGCTTTCCGACTGGGTCTTGCCGTGCAGCAGACCGAAATACACACCCTCCAAGGTATCCGCACCCAGCTCGCTCCACAGATCCATTTCGGGACGGGTCTCGTCACGAAGGGTCAAATTGGGGATGTGGGGGAATTGGGCGGAAATTTCGTCCAAATTCACACCGGTGCTGTAACCGGTGAGGGTAATGCGGTAAAAATCGCTGCTGTCGATGCCGGGCAGCAGGGAAGCCACAGCGGCAACAGCATCTTCGCCGGCCTCCACTTCTTCGTCATAAAAGCGAGGTGTATCCAAAGGCACAAAATATGCCTTTACCTCCTCGTCCAGAGTGGCGATCAGCACGCCCTTGGGACCCAGCTCGTCATAGCCGTGACCCATAGGACAGCCGGGCCAGGCGCACAGGGTATCTCCTGCGCGGAAGCTGCCGCCTTTGTGAATGTGACCCATCGCCAGATAGTCAAGGCCGGATTCCAAAACCTGCGCCTTAGTTACGGGACAGTAGGGGGAATTGGCAACGCCGGGATCGCCGTGGAGCACACCGATCGCCCAGCGGGCAGCGGTATCCGCTTTAAAATTCTTTAAAAGGGCAGGGCAGTCCATAGCTTCGTAGCCTGCGCCGTAGACGGTGCAATCCAATTCCGGAAGATTATAGCGCTCCATCTCCGGCTTGGTGAAGATGCGGACATTGCCGGGCCATTCTTCGTTAAGATAGGGAGAATCATTGCCGCAGAAATCATGGTTGCCGGGGGTGATGATCACCGGGATCTGCACGCTTTCCAGCGCGGTGCGGACGGCGGTCATACTCTCTTTGGTGTAAGGGCCGTCAAACAGATCGCCGGCCAAAATCATCAGATCGCAGTTTTCTGCCTTGCACAGTTTGGCGATCTTTTCGGGAATTTTGCGCAGTTCCCTGCGCAGGCGGAGGGTTTCCTCCTCGCTGTGACCGGACATCGGCGCATCCAGATGCCAGTCAGCGCTGTGCAGTATTTTCATCATAAAGATCCACCCTTTCTGCCTTGCGGCAAAGTCCGGTTTCCGAATCTACGGTAAAGAGCACGGCCTCCAGCTTCGTCGGGCCGTTTGCCCATTGGTAACGCTGTGTCAGATCGCCGCGGAATTTGGCGATGGAAAGCTCCGGGCGAATGCCCAGAACAGAATACTGCGGGCCGGTCATACCCAGATCGGTTACATAGCCGGTGCCCTTGGGAAGAACCTGGGCATCGGCGGTGGGAACATGGGTGTGGGTGCCCCAAAGGGCGCTGACCCGTCCGTCCAACATATAGCCCATCGCCAGCTTCTCCGAGGTGGCTTCTGCGTGAAATTCCACCAAAGTGATTTTGGCAGAAACCTCCTTCAGGATCTTTTCTGCCATCAGGAAGGGGTTGTCCGGGCCGTAGTCCATATTACACCGGCCGATCAGGTCAATGACAGCCACAGGACCAGCCTTACTGTCGTAGACGCCCCAGCCCTGCCCCGGTGTTTGGGGAGCGCAGTTGGCAGGACGCAGAACACGGGAATTGTCCTCAAGATAGGGGACAAGCTCCCGCTTGCCGAAGGTGTGGTTGCCCATGGTGATCACATCGGCGCCGGCATCGAAAATATCCTCTGCCTGCTCCGGTGTCATACCCACCACAGCGGCATTTTCACCGTTGACGACCACAAAATCCGCATTTACTTTTCGCTTCAAATAGCACAGGCTTCTGCAGATGCGATCCATACCCGGATTACCTACCACATCGCCCACAGCCAAAATTTTAAAATCCACGGAGTTTCCCTCCTTTTCTTATTTATTTAAGTATATACGAAAAATTGTGCCGATGCAAGCAATGCACATAAATTTCAGGATGAAAAGCTGGCATCCAATGGGAAAATGCCACTTATTTTTGATGTTTTGCTTAAAAATGCAAGTTACCTCTTGTAAAATTTGCTGATTTGGCGTATACTTTAGCTATATTTTCTAAGTTAGGAGGAAATGATCATGGAATTGATCTCTGTTCGTGAATTATACAAGAACACCGCGGCCTACGCAGGCAAGGAAATTACTCTGGGCGGTTGGGTACGAAATCGCCGTCCCAGCAAGCAGTTCGGCTTCATTATGCTGTCCGACGGCACCTATTTCAACCCTGTGCAGATCGTTTATAATGATACCATTGAGAATTTCCAGGAGATCTCCAAGATCAATATCGGCGCTGCGCTGATCATTGAGGGCACTGTGGAGCTGACCCCCAACGGCCAGCAGCCCTTTGAGATTCAGGCCAAGAGTGTAACGGTTGAGGGCGCATCCACCGGCGATTACCCCCTGCAGCCCAAGCGCCATACCATGGAATTTTTGCGTACCATCACCCATCTGCGTCCGCGCACCAATACCTTCCAGGCAGTGTTCCGCGTCCGCAGTCTGGCGGCTATGGCGATCCACCAGTTCTTCCAGGATCGGGACTTTGTGTATGTTCACACACCCCTGATCACTGGCTCTGACTGCGAGGGCGCAGGCGAGATGTTCCAGGTCACCACACTGGATTTGAACAACATTCCCAAGACCGAGGACGGCAAGGTAGACTTCTCTCAGGATTTCTACGGCAAGCCCACCAATCTGACGGTTTCCGGTCAGCTCAACGGCGAGACTTTCGCAATGGCGTTCCGCAATATCTACACCTTTGGCCCCACCTTCCGGGCGGAGAATTCCAACACCACCCGCCACGCGGCGGAATTCTGGATGATCGAGCCGGAGATCGCCTTTGCAGATCTTGGGGACGATATGCAGCTGGCAGAGGATATGATCAAGTACATCATCTCCTATGTTCTGGAGCACGCGCCTGAGGAAATGAACTTCTTTAACTCCTTCATCGACAAGGGCCTGTTGGAACGGCTGAACCATGTTGTAAATTCTGATTTCGGCCGTGTTACCTACACCGAGGCTGTTGAAATTCTGGAAAAGCACAACGATCAGTTCGACTATCCCGTCCATTGGGGCAGCGACCTGCAGACCGAGCACGAGCGCTATCTGACCGAGGAGGTCTTTAAGCGCCCCGTATTCGTTACCGACTATCCCAAGGAGATCAAGGCCTTCTATATGAAGCTGAATCCCGACGGCAAGACCGTTGCGGCTATGGACTGCCTGGTGCCCGGCATCGGCGAGATCATTGGCGGCAGCCAGCGTGAGGACAACTACGATATCCTGAAGGCACGCATTGAGGAGCTGGGTATGAATCCCGAGGACTACGGCTTCTATATGGATCTTCGCAAGTACGGCTCTGCCCGCCACGCCGGCTTCGGTCTGGGCTTTGAGCGCTGCGTGATGTACCTGACCGGTATGGCAAACATCCGCGATGTGCTGCCCTTCCCCAGAACGGTAGGCAACTGCGAACTGTAATGCAATTTAAAATGCTCCCTCTGATGAGGGAGCATTTTTTACTGATTTTTTCACATATAATAAAAAGCGATCTGCGCAACCTAATTTTGAAAGGGAGGGATCGTTGTGAAAAAATTGGTTGCAATTTTTGTGCTGATCAGTTTGCTGCTTTGCGGCTGCGGCAGAAAAGCAACACAAGTGCCGGCACAGTGCCGCACGGTTACGGGTATCCGCATCACCTTTGACAACGGCCCGCTGCACACAGAGCGCCAGTATACGGCATCCGCCAAGGTACGGGCGATCCTGAATTATCTGCGTTGGCTGGATCCCTACGGCCTGCCGGAGGAAGACCCGGAGACGGTGTCCGGCAGCAGCTTTGCCATCACGCTGCAGTATTCCGACGGCTGCGAAAAGCATTATTTGCAAAAGGCAGACCGCTTTCTTTTGGAGGATGGGAAACCCTGGCGGCGCATTGATCCTGCCCGAGCGCAAACGCTTAGCCAAATTCTGGGGCAAATGGCCAGCGACAAAAAATAAAAACACCGCTTGTCTTTTGACAAACGGTGTTTTTTGGAGCGGGTGACGAGGCTCGAACTCGCTACCTCCACCTTGGCAAGGTGGCGCTCTACCGGATGAGCTACACCCGCGGAACGAAACTTATTATAGCACGCCTTTTGAATTTGTCAATACATTTTTTGCTTTTTTCAGTTAAATGCGGCCACGAAAGTTGCAGATGAAAATATGCTGTGGTATAATAGAAAAAACCGCAAAGGAGAACGCCAAATGATCATACAAAAAGAAGGGTATATTCTTGATGTTGATGTTGAAGCAACAGACAAGTATTCCAAAGGGCACTCGCTTTGCGATTGCGATGAGGATCGCAACTTGTATGCGCAAATTCGAGAGAAATTCCCTAAACTAACAGCATTTCTTGCTGAATTTGGGTTGCTGATTGATCGACCCGATGAAACTGGATCTTGCGCTGTCGACGATTACATAGACTATCATTTCATTTCCTATACTGTCATCGGCGAAATATTGGAATCTGATAAATATGAAATTGATATGTTTGACGGTGGACTGTTCCTTAATATCGTTATTGACAAGTGGTATGTTCCCAACGAACAAAAAACAGATAGATTATTTACAGTGACGGTTTATGGTGTTGATTTGCCGTGGGTTTTGGATGAGCCGTTCCCTGAAAGCGCTGCACCGAAAAGGGCAGCATCTTTGTTTGGACGAATTAAAAAGTTATTACGCCGAAATTAGTGCGCTTTTCGCGTTTTTTTGCTGCGTAGAATGCAAAATGTACTATAATAGCAAAAGAGGTAATACAGATGAATATTTCCATTGAAGCATTGCAGGCATATTTGGCTGACCGTTACGGCGGCTGGGCGACAGAGCAGAGTATGTTTATGAAGCTGGTTGAGGAGATCGGAGAGGTAGCAGAGGTGCTGAACAAGCGAGCCGGACGCAAAGCTTCTGAGGAAGCAAATCTGTCTGAAAAGCTGGGAACGGAGCTGGCCGATATGCTGCACTACATCGTTGCCATTGCCGCGATCAATGATATTGACCTGGAACGGATCATTGTGGAGAAGGACCGGAAAGCATCCGTTAAGTATAATCACAAGGTGAATCTGGAAACCTTTTTGGAGCAGCGGGAATCATAAGAAAGCACTGCACCGGAAGGTTAAGGCAGAAAACAATAAAAGAACGCCGCTGCCCCGATGGGGGACAGCGGCGTGTTTTTCTTTGGTTCTGAGGATTAATAACCCATAGCCTTTAGCTGTTTGTTTGCTTTATGCGCCTTATAGAAGAAATAGATAGACGCAGGCCAGAACAGAAAGATAAATACAATACCCCAGGTGGTGTTGCGATCCTTCTGATTTCTCAGCTCCTGGACTGTGTAAGCAGGTGCTGCATTGTATTGCTGAAATTGCTGAGTCTGGGCCGCTTGCTGCAGATCAAAGCTGGTTCCGCACAGAGCGCAGTGGTAATGGATGCCGTCAAACCAATTATTCTCTTTGTTTCTGCAGATGGGGCAGGTGACATTGGTGGCAACTGCAGAACGCGGTGTCTGCACTGCCGGCTGGACATGTACGACCGGATCAGTTTCAGCAATTTCGCTGCCGCACATTGCACAGTAGTATTTTCCGTTCCGCCAAGTCAGCTCGCCGAGATGGCCGCAAATATTACACTTCTTTACCATATTTATATTACCGTCTGCTTGAATAACTTGCGTTGTGTTCCTCGATCTTTGCATTCAGCTCGCTCAGAGATTTCCGGGATGTGGCAATTTGTTCCTCCATCTGGCGGATGCTGTTTCTGACATTTTCCTGCTCGCTTTGCATTCCCTTACCGGATGCTCTGGCAACCTCAAGCAGACCCTTGATACCGGAGATGCCCGGGATAATACCTACAGAGATCAGACACAGGAAAAATGCACCAACCTTTGATTTGTCGCGGGCGTGTGCCAAGAACATTGCAGGGATGAACTGGAAGATGTACAGAGCCGGGCCAACATCACCATCGTCGTTAACCAGAGCAGAAAAGATGATCACTGCAAAAATGATACAAATAATTGCGGGGATAACGATCTTTCTTTTGTGCTTTTTCAAGTTTTTCAGAGCGTACTGGCTATCTCCCAAAAGGGATTCCAGCCGTTCCTTTTCCTGCACCTGGCTGGACAGAAGGCTTGCCGCATAACTGCGTGCATTCTGGAGGGATTCGCCCTTCTGGCGATACTCCTCAGCGATCCGTGCACGCTCTCTCTCGTCTGCCAGTCTCTTCTTGATCTCCTGATTGTATGCGATCAGGTTGGCCGAAGTGGCTTCGTCCGCATAACGAACCGCGTTTTTGTAGGCTCTCAACCCGTCCAGTGCAGTGGGATAGTTTTTCAGTGCGGCTTCATTGGTTACCCGTGCCTCTGCCAAGAGCTTATAGAGGTATGCCTGCCCGTTTGTGGGGGCAATATCCAGGATCTTTTCGCAGTAGATATTGGCGCTGCTCCAATCCTGATCTTCCAGGAAAATAGAAACTCTTTGCAGCAGATTTTCCACATTGCCGGAAGGTGCAGCAGAGGATGCACGGGTGCCCAGAACCTTCTTGATGGTCTCTTCGATGTCAGCGTTGCTTGCTGCTTTCTTGCTGCCAGCCTCAGAATTCTCTTTGCTGATCACTTTCTTGATACCGCGAATCAGATCGGTAATGAAGCCGATCCTGCTCATATCCTGCGCCTGCAGGTGAGAGAACTCTCCCGGCAGATCGTAGGCATTCATATCTTTATAGCACGGAATCAACAATTTAGACCGGTCTTTTTTGATGATCTGCAGGAATCTTGACCACTCGTTCTTCACCCAAACTGCGTTGAAATACTCCGGCTTTGTGCCGACGACCAACATTACCTTAGCACTGTTCAGCGCTGCGAAGATATAGGGCTCATACGCTCTGCCCAGCTTATC
>JAFQRK010000050.1 GCA_017410075.1 Oscillospiraceae bacterium
ATCCTGATCACCGATAAGAAGATCTCCTCCATTCAGGAGATCCTGCCCATCCTGGAGCCCGTTGTCAAGACCGGCAAGAAGATGATGATCATCGCCGAGGATGTGGAGGGCGATGCCCTGGCAACGCTGCTGGTCAACCGCCTGCGTGGCAACTTTAACTGTGTCTGCGTCAAGGCCCCCGGCTTTGGCGATCGCCGCAAGGAAATGCTGCAGGATATCGCCACCCTCACCGGCGGTACTGTGATCTCCAGCCAGCTGAATATGGAGCTGACCGAAGCACAGCTGACCGATCTGGGCCGTGCCCGTCAGGTGGTCATCACCAAGGACACCACCACCATCGTGGACGGTGCCGGCAATGTGGAGGACATCAAGGCTCGCGCCCACCAGATCCGCGCTTCCATCGCCACCACCAACTCCGATTACGACCGCGAAAAGCTGCAGGAGCGTCTGGCAAAGCTCAGCGGCGGCGTTGCCGTCATCAAGGTAGGTGCACAGACCGAGGTGGCTATGAAGGAACAGAAGCTGAGAGTGGAAGATGCTCTGAATGCGACCCGCGCAGCTGTGGAGGAAGGCATCGTGGCCGGCGGCGGTACCGCCCAGGTCAACGCCATCGCTGCAGTTGAGAAGCTGATTGCCAAGCTGACCGGCGACGAAAAGACCGGTGCAAAGATCATTGCCAATGCTCTGCAGGCGCCCATCCGCCAGATCGCGGAAAATGCCGGCGTGGACGGCAGCGTGGTCTACGAAAAGATCCGTTCCTCCAAGAAGGTTGGCTATGGCTACAATGCCTACACCGAGCAATATGTGGATATGATCGCCTCCGGCATTGTTGACCCCACCAAGGTCACCCGTTCCAGCCTGGAGAATGCCGCATCCATCGCAGGCTGCGTGCTGACCACCGAATCTCTGGTGGCCGACAAGCCCGATCCTGCCGGCGACGCCGCTGCTGCTGCAGCTGCTGCCCAAGGTGGTATGTACTAAGCATAATAAGAAAAGGTGTGTGGAAAATTCCACACACCTTTTCTGTTATTATAGAAACGCCTCTTGGCTCTCCCTCTGGGAGAGCTGTCACGCAAACAGCGTGACTGAGAGGGTATTTATCGGACACCCTCTCCGTCAAAAATCAAAGATTTTTGCCACCTCTCCCAAAGGGAGAGGCAAGTTGGCTCGTTCTTATTTTTACACGCCCAATCTTTCCTTGCTCAGCTTATCGGACTTGCAGAAGATGGCATAGCCGATGACGAATAGGATCACCAGCGCGCCCACTGCCAGATTTTCGTTCTGCAGCTGCAGTCCGAAAACATTTACTGTCCAGCCGGCAGTCAGCTGATTGATCAGCGCCACCAGACCCATACCCAGCACAGACGCGCCCTTGCCGCAAATATCCATCAGACCGTAGTATTCGCCGCTCTGGTCGGCAGGAATGATCTTGCCCAGGTAAGACCGGCTCAGCGCCTGGATCGCGCCCTGGAACATACCCACCAGCGTCGCCAGCAGCCAGAACTGCCACTGCGCCACCAGGAACATCGCAAAGGCTGTGATGCCGGTATAGCACGCAATGCAGATCTTGATCAGCTTGCCGGAATCGTGATTGGCCGACAGACGGCCAAAAATAATGGCGCAGGGGAAGGCCACGATCTGGGTCAGCAGCAGCGCCAGCAGCAATCCGGTGGTATCCAGCCCCAGCGCTGTGCCGTAGGCCGTTGCCATATCAATAATGGTATATACGCCGTTGATAAAGAAGAAAAACGCCAGCAGGTACAGGAAAATATGCTTTTCCTTCCGGGCCTTTTTCAGCGTATTCCACAGCTGACGGAAGGTATCCGCCACCACATGGCTGCGCTTGGGCACAAAGGCCGTCTGGCGATAGCGCTTCATTAGCGGCAGCGTAAACACCAGCCACCACACCGCTGTGACAATAAACGCAATGATCAGCGCCGTGGTCTGGGTGATGCCGAAGCTTTCGTACAGCAGCACCGGGATCAGGCAGGCCACAAAGGGAATAACGGAGCCGATATAGCCATAGGCATAGCCCATGGTGGAAACATTGTCCATCCGCTTTGGGGTGGTGATCTCCGGCAGCATAGAATCATAAAAGACCAGGCTGGAATTGAAGCCCACCTTGCCGATAATGTAGATCCCCAAAAACAGCAGCCAGTTTTGGGTCAGACCCAGAGCTGCGCAGCCCAGCACGCCGATCATCACCGTTGCCAGAAAGATCGGCTTTTTAAAGCCCTTTTGGTCGGCCATTGTGCCGCAGATCGGGCCGATGATCGCCACCAGCGCCGTTGCCACAGAGCCGGCATAGCCCCAGTAGGACAGATACATATTCTCATCCACACCGGCAGCGGTTGCCAGCGCGTTAAAGTAGATCGGCAGCAGCGTTGCCACCAGCAAAGTAAATGCAGAATTGCCGATGTCATACAGCACCCAGCTGCGCTCCAAAGGTGTAAGCTTAAATTTTTCTCTCATACAAGCCCTCTTTCTTTTTTGATTTGTCATAGTATAACATATTTTTCAAAACATTGCAAATTCCCCCTAAATGGGGTATAATCACAGCAAATCACCAAAGGAGAATACTATGGAAAAGCTATTTTATGCCGACTGCCATCTGACGGAATTTTCCGCCACCGTTACCGGCTGTGGGGAATGTGAACGGGGCTATCTGGTGACTCTGGATGCCACCGCTTTTTATCCCGAGGGCGGCGGTCAGGCCTGCGATATCGGCACCCTTGGCGGCGCAAATGTTTTGGATGTGCAGGAAAAAGACGGCGATATTTTGCATCTTTGCGACAAGCCGCTGCCCGTTGGCACAGCCGTGGAGGGCCGGATCGACTGGGCGCGCCGCTTTGATCTGATGCAGCAGCACACCGGCGAGCATATTCTCTCCGGTTTGATAAACGCCCGCTTTGGCTATCATAATACCGGCTTCCATGTGGGTGCCGATGTGATGGAAGTGGATTTTGACGGCCCTATTTCTGCCGAAGATCTGGCACAGCTGGAGCTGGAAGCCAACGAAGCCATCTGGAAAAATATGCCCGTAAAATGCTGGATCCCTTCTCCCGACGAACTGGAAAGCGTTACTTACCGCACAAAACGGGCGCTGCCCTGGCCGGTACGGATCGTGCAGGTGGGGGATGTGGACAGCTGCGCCTGCTGCGGCATCCATGTTGCCGCCACCGGCGAGGTGGGAATGATCAAGATTCTCTCCTGCGCCAGCTTAAGAGGCGGCGTACGGCTGGAAATGGTCTGCGGCGGCAGAGCCTACAAATATATGACCGCGGTTTTCGACCAAAACCGCACCGTTTCCCAGACCTTCTCCTCCAAGCTTCTGGAAACCGGCGAGGCCGCGAAAAAGATGCAGGAGACCCTTGCCAGAGAAAAGGCGCGCATCGCCCAGCTGCAAAAGCAGGTCTTTGCCTCTATTGCCAATGGCTATGCAGGGAAGGAAAATGCGGTGCATTTTGAAGAAGGTCTGGAGCCTGCCCAAGTCCGGGAGCTGGCAGATCATATCAGCCGGACAGTCAGCGGCTATGCTGCCGTATTTTCGGAAAATGCCGGCGGCTTCAGCTACTGCCTTGCCACTCAAACCGGTGATCTTCGGCAGCTGGGCAGAGAAGTGACCGCCGCTCTCAATGGCCGCGGCGGCGGAAAACCCAATTTCCAGCAGGGCAATCTGGCTGCCCCACGGGCGGAGATCGAAGCTTTCTTCGCGGCACAGGGTATCTGAAACAGCGTAATTTTTGTGTAAAGTGATGAAAAAACTTCCAAAAAACTGAATTTCCCTATTGCTTTTTGTGCGTTTTTCCTTTATAATGTAACCAAATTGGGAAAGGAGGCGGTGAACGCATGGGCAAACTGGTCGCTGTGCTGTCCGGCAAGGGCGGAACGGGTAAAACATCCCTTTGCGCCGGCATTGCCTCCGCGTTGGCTCAGTCCGGTGAACGGGTGCTGTGCATCGACTGCGATATCGGTCTGCGGAATCTGGACATTTCTCTCGGCTTGACAGATTACTGCGCTCTGACATTTGCAGATGTATACAGCGGCAGCTACCCTCTGAACAAGGCCACCCAGCATCCCGAGTTTTCCAACCTCTTCTTCCTGACCGCGCCTGCCAACTGCAGCGCCGCGGATATAGACGGCGAGAAATTCTCCGCCTTCCTGGAGGAAGCGAAAAAGCAATTTCAATTTGTCCTTCTGGATGCCCCGGCAGGCATTGAGGCCGGCTTCCAGCTCTGCGCCCGGCAGGCAGACCAGATCATTTTGGTCACCAGCGCTGACCCCGCTTCCGTACGGGATGCCGCACGGGCCGGCGAGCTGCTGGAAAAGATGGGCAAGACCCAGGTGCGGGTCATCGTCAACCGGGTCAATGAGAAGCTGTACCGCGCCGTCCGCGTCACCATTGACGATGTGATGGATCGGGCAGGTCTTCCCTTGATCGGTATTGTGGAGGACGATCCCGATGTCACCCTCTCTGCCGCCTTTGAGACGCCGCTGCTGTGCTACAACAAGCGCTCAGCTGCCGCCAAGGCCTGCAAACGGATCGCCAAACGGATCCAGGGCTTCCCGGAGCCTATTCCCTACAAATAATGAAAGGAGCGATGGAGCATGAACATAGCTTTTCTGGCACATGACAAGAAAAAAGAACTGATGGTCCAGTTCTGTACCGCCTACAAAAGTATTCTGAGCAAGCATAACCTCTACGCCACAGCCACCACCGGCCGTCTGATCGTTGACAACACCGGCCTTGATGTTACGCTGCTGCTGTCCCACAAGCAGGGCGGCCACCAGCAGATCAATGCCCGCATCGCTTATAACGAATTGGATCTTGTGCTGCTGTTTAACGATCCCAACACCATTGATCCCTGGGACGACAGTCTGATGGTAGAGACCATCCGCCATTGTGACCAGCATAATGTCCCCATGGCCACCAATCTGGCTTCTGCAGAGCTGTTTGTTATGGGTCTGCAGCGGGGCGATCTGGACTGGCGCGAAATGCTGCACACGAAGGCAAAGCATTAATACGCAATTTCGGTGGAGAGTGCTTTACTCTCCACTTTTCCCTATTACACAAAAGGCGTGTCATTCCGAGGAAGGGCGAAGCCCTGACGCGGGAATCCCCCGGTTGAAGGGGATTGCCCCACCGGTGACATCGGTCACCGGTTCGCAATGACAGCAGCATTGAATTGGAGGAAACTTTTATGAGCATTGTAAAACCCCGGACGCTGTCCGGCTTTATGGAACTGCTGCCCGGCAAGCAGGCACAGTTTGAGCGGATGGTGGAGATCCTGCGCCGCACCTACGGATCCTACGGCTTTGCCGCGCTGGACACCCCGGTGATCGAGGATGCCCAGATCCTGCTGGCAAAGGGCGGCGGCGAAACAGAAAAGCAGATCTACCGCTTTACCAAGGGCGATTCTGACCTGGCATTGCGCTTTGATCTGACGGTACCGCTGGCAAAGTATGTTGCGTTGCACTGCAACGATCTGGCGTTCCCCTTCCGCCGTTTCCAAATCAGCAAGGTCTACCGTGGCGAGCGGGCCCAGCGCGGTCGCTTCCGCGAATTCTATCAGGCGGATATCGACATTATCGGCGACGGACAGCTGGACATCCTCAACGAAGCGGAGATCCCTGCCATCATCTACAAGGTGTTCCGCGGCTTCGGTCTGACCCGTTTCCAGATCCGCGTCAACAACCGCAAGATCCTCAACGGCTTCTACGCTATGCTTTCGCTAAGTGAAAAGAGCGGCGAAATTATGCGCACGGTGGACAAGCTGGACAAGATCGGCGCTGACAAGGTGCGGGTTTGCCTGACCGATGACTGCGGTCTGACCGCTGCGCAGGCCGACGACATTCTGAAATTTATGGCCATCACCGGCTCCAATGCCCAGGTCGTTGCCGCTTTGGAGGGCTATGCCGGCAGAAACGAAATGTTTGACCAGGGTCTTTCCGAGCTGAAGGCCGTCACCGCCAATCTGGCTGCCTTCGGCGTGCCCGAGGCTAATTTTGCCGTGGATCTGACTATCGCAAGAGGCCTTGATTACTACACCGGCACGGTTTACGAAACCACCCTGCTGGATCATCCGGAGATCGGCTCTGTCTGCTCCGGCGGCCGTTATGACGATCTGGCCGGCTATTACATCGAGAAAAAGCTGCCCGGTGTGGGCATTTCCATCGGTCTGACCCGTCTTTTCTATGTTCTGGACGAGCAGGGGCTCATCAATCCGGAGCTGCCCAGCGCGCCGGCTGATGTTCTGGTGCTTCCCATGGGCGACTGTGCCGCCGCCATTTCTCTGGCGGAGGAGCTGCGTACTTCCGGTCTACGGGTGCAGCTATATGCCGAGCAGAAGAAATTTAAGCAGAAGATGGCCTACGCCGACAAGCTGGGCGTTCCCTTTGCCGTCCTGCTGGGTGAGGATGAGATCGCCGAGGGTAAGTGCTCCGTCAAGAATATGCGCACCGGCCAGCAGATCAAGTGCACCGCCGCCGAAGCTGCCGCACACATTCAGGCAACTCTGAACGCCAACGCCGGCGCCATCATCCTGGAAAAGTAATATGGAAGAGAAATTTCTCGCCGCCTGGGCGAAAAACCGGGAAAAGGCCGCCGCATTGGGCGTGCGGATGCGCCCCATTGACGCGGACGGAATGAAAAACGCCCACCGCATTTTGTCAGGAAACCGGGAAAGTGACGGCTTCAGCCTGCTGGCTCAGCAGGGCCGGCTGGATCTGAGTCTGGAGGCGCTGGCGATCGACAAGCGCTTCACCGCCCTCTTTTCCGACCACGAGGCCAACAACGCCCTGGATCGCCTGCTGGGTGC